>CANETR010000404.1 GCA_947441325.1 Saprospiraceae bacterium | reverse complement strand
TGGAGGTACCTTGAGAGGTGCTGCAATCGCTGCGCGATTTGTAACTGACGTCAATCCCTCTCCAATTTCATCTAACAAAATCATCAACCTTAGGCTCGATTCCTGTATATTCGACTCAAATACACCCTCAACAGCAGGATCAGATATTTATGCAGCTAACGGTTCAGGTAATGCCTGCAATATTACTGCACGCGACTGTAGGTTTTTGTCGACCAGAAATTTTAATATTATGAGTGATGCAACATCCCCTGCGAGCGCTGTAAATGTTACTTTTATGGGTGCGGCACCTGCTGTATCAGGATCGAATATAACATCAGTTGCAAGCACAAATGCAGCTTATACTGCAACTCCAAATCTGCCTTCATTTACAGGCTCCTGCAATACAAGTTTTACTTTTCTTCCTGTTGAATTGACAAATTTTGAAGGAAAATGCAGTAATACTGGAAACATAATCAAATGGACAAGCGCCCGCGAAGAAAATAACCTGGGTTACATGGTACAACGCGCTGAAGAAGATATGATCTTCAAAGATCTAGCTTTTGTTGATGGAAACTTTAGCAGCAATGAATCTCATGATTACTCATACACAGATTATACTGCCGCAGACAAAACCGTTTATTACAGACTGCAGCAGTTCGATTATCACTCAGTAAAAAACACAAGCAACACAATTGCAGTAAGAAGCTGTAATTCTACTTCTGATGAAATTGTGAGCTACTTTCCCAACCCAGTTAAAAATATTCTAACGCTTAACATTAGAACGCAGATTGAAAAAATGATAGAGGTTGAAATCTATAACAGCCTTGGCGTTTTAATCAAAAAAGTCAGTTTTGAAAACAGCAACAATCATCTAGAAATTGACCTTCAAGAGCTGGAAACAGGCAATTATTTTGCAAGACTTAACATTGATGACAGGACAAAAATCCTCAAAATTCAAAAGTCTTAAAGGAGCAACACTATAAGGACGTTTTTATATCAGGTCGGGGTAATTCAATACTCCGGCCTTTTTTGTGTCAAGGCTTTTGTACATCAGCGTTATATTTCAAATAAAAAAGATTATTTTCGCCTTCCAAGTCTTGGTTAACTAATGAAAAAAATAATTTTTCTTTCCATCTCTTTTCTGTTGCTGATCTCCTGCAAGCATTTGTTTTTCAGCCCAACGAAGAAAATTTATATCCTGCCCGAGCCATTTTCCATTGATTATGCCTCTGACAGTGGTTATACGATGCGCGACACTGTCTGCATTATTTATAATGGTCAAATCAAAGACGAGGCCTTACTCTTAAGTGAATATCTGCAGGAAATGGGCGTTCACTGCACAATAAAAGCTTCGGATAAAAAAGATAAAGACTGCATTTTCCTAAGCAAAGGAATTGGCGCCGACAGTGTTGAGGCTTATAAACTCCTTAGTCGTCCTGGCGAGCTTGTAGTACTTGCTCCCTCTCGGCTTGGGATATTACACGGCATTCAGTCTATCAGGCAGTTATACCTCAGGGAATACAATGGAAACAATAGTCAATTGCCGGCTTTCGAAATCAATGATTCTCCAAAATTCAAATGGCGAGGCATGCTGCTCGACTGTAGCCGACATTTTATGGACAAAGAATTTGTAAAACGCTATATCGACCTGCTGGCCCTACACAAAATGAACCGACTCCACTGGCATTTGACCGATGATCAGGGCTGGAGAATTGAAATCAAAAAATATCCTCTTCTAACGCAAAAAGCAGCCTGGCGAAAAGATGGCAAAGGCGGAAGATATGGCGGATTTTATACTCAGGAAGACATAAAGGAAATAGTTGCCTATGCAGCAAGGAGAGGTGTAATGATTGTTCCCGAAATTGAAATGCCGGGTCATGCGCAGGCTGCCTTATCCGCTTATCCGCAACTTTCCTGCAGTGGGGGACCCTTTGAAGTAGAGACAGAATGGGGCGTTTTCAAAGAAATTTATTGCGCAGGCAATGACAAAACTTTTGAGTTCCTGGAAGATATTTTGACAGAAGTTACAGCGCTTTTCCCTTCGCCCTACCTACATATAGGTGGCGATGAGGTGCCCAAATTCCGCTGGGAAAAATGCCAGAAATGTCAGAACCGCATGAAGGAAAACAAGTTAAAAGATGAGCATCAGTTACAAAGTTATTTCCTGGGCCGCATCAATTATTTTCTGAAATCTAAGAGCAAAAAACTCATCGGTTGGGACGAAATCATGGAGGGCGGTCTGCCCGAGGGTGCAATTGTTCAGAGCTGGAGAGGATTCGATGCTGCAATTACTGCGGCAAAATCGGGTCATGCCACAATCGTTTCACCCACTTCACATGCTTATTTCGACTATGGTTTGAATGAAATTGATCTGCAAAAAGTATATGAATTCGATCCTATTCCGAAAGGCCTCTCAAAAAAGGAAAAAACCCTGGTATTGGGTGCAGAATGTAATATGTGGTCGGAAAGAGCTCCACAGGAGAAGGTGGATTCAAAAGTTTTTCCAAGAATATTGGCTATGTCAGAGGTTCTATGGTCGAATCCCAAAAAGAAAAACTTTGCCGATTTTAAAAGCAGGGTGAGTAAACATTATAAGATTCTCGACAAGCTGGGCGTAAAATATGGCATGGAGAACATTCCGGTTAGTATTGAAACTAAGGTTTCGGGAGAAAAACTTGCTGTTGAACTGATAAATCGGGACTCGAGCCTCAGCGCACTCTATTCTTTGGGAAAATCGGAATGGAAAATTTATAAAAACCCCTTCGAGATTTCTGAAAAAGACAGCCTGAAGATTCGATTCAAAAGAGGCAAAAGTGAAATCGATTTCAGTATGATGCAGCAATTGGAGCCACATTTGGGCCTTGCTAAAAGAATCTGGCAAAACTATAAAATCAGCGAACAATACGCAGGCAATATCCTCGATGGTAAACGAGGCAGCAACAATTTCAAGGACGGCAACTGGCAAGGTAGTTTTGGCTATGACATGGATGCTGTTGTTGACCTTGGAAAATTAACGGATATAAAACAATTGAGTGCCGGTTTCCTGCAATACAACAATGCCTGGATTTTCTTCCCAAAACAGGTAGAATTTCTTCTTTCAGCTGATGGGAAAAATTATAGCTCCGCCGGTATTGTAAAAACAAAAATTGACCCCAAAGACAAAAGAGAAATGACGCAGGAGTTTGCACTATCCGTTAACAAAAAGGCACGCTACATCAAAATAAAAGCCCTGTCTATCGGCAAATGTCCCGATTGGCACGATGCAGCTGGAAGTAAAAGCTGGCTGTTTTTGGATGAGGTAG
>CANETR010000403.1 GCA_947441325.1 Saprospiraceae bacterium | reverse complement strand
CGGTGAATAGGACATAGTACCTGAATGTCGCGCAAAGGATGAAAATGATAGGTTTTCCTGAGCCTTTCGCCCACAAGACCAACAATAAGCGAAGCTATTTTATCGGGTTCTTTTTCTGCAATAAAGAAAAAATCTCCTTCTCGGTCAATGCTCAAATCGGGAAAAATTCCATTATTGATTTTATGTGCATTTAAAATAATGCGGGAATTTTGAGCCTGTCTGAAAATCTCGGTAAGTTTCATAATTGGAACCTCCCCACTGGCTATTAAATCTTTTAAAACATTTCCTGGTCCTACACTTGGCAATTGATCAACATCACCAATCAAAATCAGTTTTGTATTATCAGACAATGAATTCAACAGCACCGACATCAAAGGTGTGTCAATCATACTGGCTTCATCAACTATGAGTACATCAGAGCTTAGTTTTTCTGTCAGACGACTTCGCAGCATATCGGTAAAGCCATCGATAGAAAGTAGACTATGAATGGTCGAGGCTTCTTCTCCAGTTATCTCTGACAATCTCTTAGCTGCTCTGCCTGTAGGCGCTGCCAATAAAACTTTATGCCCGTAGGACTTAAAAATTGATAATATAACCCGTGTAATTGTACTTTTCCCCGTACCCGGACCACCTGTTATGATGTTAATTTTTTTAATTACAGCTTGTTCAACAGCTTTTATTTGTTGAGCTGCTAATTGGATGTCTAATTCTGTACTTTTTTGAGTAATCAGCTCATTTAAATCTTCTTCTGATGTGGCTATCTTATAATTGACTGAAAGCAATCTTTTAAGCTGTTCCACAATATTGGTTTCTTGTCTATACAGGTATATTGGCCAAATAAAAAATTCAGCTTCATCACTTTCTTTTTTAAAACTCTCTATCTGTATTTTATTTTTAGATACCAGGTAGCCAATTCTTGGACTAAGGAATTCTTTATCAACCTCCAGCATTTTGGCAGATTCATCTAAAAAGCTATCCAAAGGAAAACAGCTGTTTCCACGAGAACAGAGTTCATTCAACTGATAGATGATACCAGCATCGAGCCGCATAGCATCGTCGATATCTACGCCAAGGTGGCGGGCAAAATCATCCGCTCTTTTAAAGCCTACACCAACCATGTCATCGGCAAGGCAGTATGGATTTTCGGTAACTTTGTCTATAGAATCGCTGCCGTATTGTTTGTGAATTCGCTGGGCAAACTGAGCAGCAATGCCGAATTTTTGCAAAAAAAGGATTATCCCACGGGCATTTTGTTGTTCTTTCCAGGAAGTGCTTATTCTGTCGAGCTTTTTTTTGCCAATGCCTTCTACTTCCAGCAATCTTTCGGGATCAGTATCAAAAACAGCAAATGTTTCAGTGCCAAATAAATCGACAATTCTTTTGGCAAAGACCTCTCCTATTCCGGCTATCTGACCACTGGCGAGATATTGTTCAATTCCCTCGCAATCGTCGGGCAGTTGGACTTCAAAAGCTTCCACCGCAAACTGCTGACCATATTTACGGTCAGTTTTCCAATTCCCCCTACAGATGAGTCTCTCGCCCGATTGTACACCCATCATCAACCCTGTGATCATATGCTGACTGTTGTCGGCATTCGATTTCAAACGGGCAACAGTGTAGCCGTTTTCTTCATTTCGAAAAATGACATGGACCAAAGAGCCTTCTAATGTTTCCATCGGAAATATTAAAATAGAATTATTACAATTGAGCCTTAGCCAACTTACTTGAATTTCTACTATAAAGGAAATAGATAACCAGACCAATTACTAACCAAATAGAGAACCAGAACCAGTTTGAGGCCGCCATACCAGTAAGCAGATAACAGCAGGAAACCAGACCTAGAACAGGAATCAAGGATAGATTTTTAACAACGGATAAAATGGTCATGATAATACAAAGGACAAAAAACACCAACATGGGTATATTGTCAAGCTTGGGTGCTAAAAGCCCTTTGAAATATTCGGGATAAGCAACAATCAAAACAGTAAAAATTGTCACTAAAATCAGTGGAAAGTAATAACGTGCGTTGATATAAGGTATTCTGAATCTACCCTTTGTCGGTTCATTGTGATGTTCAATAGTCTGATCGGGTAACATCAATACGCCCCCACATACCAACACAAAAGCAAAAAGTGTCCCGATGCTCGTAAAATCGAGAATAAAGCTTTCATCGGTAAAAAACATAGGCAAACCGACTACAAAACCGGTAATGATAGTAGCAAATCCGGGTGTCTTATATTTTGGATGTAATTTTGAAAATCTTTGGGGTAATAGACCGTCACGACTCATGGTCATCCAAATGCGTGGCTGACCCATTTGAAATACCAACATTACACTCGTCATTGCTACAACTGCAGCAATTGAAACAATAAAAAGCATCCATTTTACTCCTTTCAGTTCAAAAATTTCAGCCATAGGGTCACTAACACCAAGTGCTGTGTATGGAACCATCCCAGTAAGCACCAAAGCTAGTATGATGTAAATGACCGTACAGATAATAAGTGAATAAATCATTCCACGAGGAAGATCGCGTTGAGGATCTTTGGCTTCTTCTGCAAGTGTTGAAACGGCATCGAATCCTATATATGCAAAGAAAACAGCAGAAACGCCTGCCATAACTCCTCCAAAACCATTAGGCAAAAATGGCGACCAATTGTCCAAATCGATATAAAAAATGCCGACAATAATCACCAAAACAATAATAGCCAATTTGACTATTACCATCAGGTTACTAAGGTTTTTAGATTCTTTAGTGCCAACATAAACCAGATAGGTAATGAGAATATTAATGGCAACGGCAGGTAAATCGAATATGATGCGCAGCCCACTTAAGGTTGGGGCATTTTTCCATGCTACAACTCCCTCTCCTGTTGCAAGTTTTGCAGTTTCCTGCTGAATCAAGGTCGAAATGTTTGAACCATCTTTTATTGCTTTTACAACTGTATCTGATTTCAGCCATTCTTCAAAAGCAGAACCTACAACAGCAGTATTATTGGCAAGATATGAAGTTGATTCTTTTGCAAAAGTTTCAAAGGCAGTAAAAGCATTTCCAGCATGAACATAATTAGTACTCAGCCAATCGGGCAAATGTAGTCCGAATCCTTCCAAAAGATTGGTAAAATAACCGCTCCAGGCAAAAGCAACATATATGTTTCCAATAGAATATTCCATCAGTAGGGCCCAGCCGATAATCCAGGCAAACAATTCTCCAAATGAAACATAGGCATAGGTATAAGCACTACCAGAAACCGGAACCCGGGCAGCAAACTCGGCATAACACAT
>CANETR010000402.1 GCA_947441325.1 Saprospiraceae bacterium | reverse complement strand
TAGGCATTGTTGAAATGCGCAGGCACTATACAAATTATTTTCGCGGTATTCCAAACATCAAAGATTATCGTAAGGAATTAGTCACCTTGCGAGAGAAAGATGCCATTCTCGAAGTGTTGCAAAATATTGAAAACAATTACCGCGGTTTCGAATTTCAGCATGCTTACGGAATTTCTGAAGATGGGACGGATTATTGTGATGCCTGATTTACTTAGGATCAAAAATCCATTCTTTTTTCAATTTTTCAAACATCAGAATATCGGGGTCATTTTTATTGCCCCAGGCTGCCTTGCCAAGGTCCTGCCTGATATGGTAGCGCCAGATATAGCCACGTGCATCGGCACTGTTTAGCTCAATCGCCTGCTCAATTTGTGCAAGGGCCTCGTTTTTTTCTTTTAGCTCTCTAAGTATCAGTGCCGAATAGATATAGACTTCATAAGTGTTTAAGCCAAGTTCTTTAGCTTTTTTGATATCCTCCAATCCTGAGCGAAACAGATCCTTGGTTTCATCGCCCCAGCCCAAATATGGACCACGGCGATATTTCGCGATGGCTCTGACCATATAAGCTTTTGTCAGTTTTGGATTTTCACTGATTACGCTGTCCATTTGAAGTACTACAGCATTGGAACTGTTGTTGGAATAAGCCAGCAGCATGGCTTTGTACCAATTTTCGACAGCTTTTTCCTTAATGCCACTTTTATAATAAACATTGCCCAGTGCGTAGAAAAGTTCGCAATATTCCGACCAGGCCAGCATTCTTTCGTTGAAATGTTCGGCAGGAACTTCGGCCAGTAATTTTTCCAATTCAGCAATTGCTTTTTGGCTTTCATCCATTTGATCCGTTCTGCTGTATGCTTTTAGGGTAATTGCTGGAAATGGATTTTCAGAAGTTTTTATAATGTGGTCATAATCTTTCAGCGCTTCCTTTGTCCGCCCGGCTTTAACTAACAGTTCGGCACGTTGGTAATAGTTGTCCTCTTCATAATAAAAAACCGATTTTCGGCATTTCATAGCCTTGTTCAAATGCTCGATAGCCAGCTCATATTTTCCTTTTTTGCTGTAATAATCGGTCAATAGAAAATTGGTTTGACAGCAGTTGATGCCGCATTTGCTTTTTGCCAATTCGAGTTCGGTGGCAGGTTTCTCAAGCTCATTTTTTTTGAGATAAAAATCGGCTTTGTAGTTGTGGTAAGAGGCTGTCAAGTTTTGTTCTTCCAGAAAATCCATTGGGATTTTTGCAGATTTACTAACAAGTCCTGCATTAACAAGCTTGTTGAGGTTTGATTTTGTCAGCCCTCTTTTTTGTAATCCGCTATTTGTTTTATTAAATGCTCTGTTGTGAATAAAATAGCCTTCCATGAATTCCAGACTGTCCATGATATCTGTTCTACCCATTGGATTATCGCCAGGAATATCCACAAGGTCGATTATCATTTTTTTATTTTGCTGTACTAGCAAAAGTCTCACAACCGAGACATCTTTTATGTCCAGATTTTCTTTAAAATCGGATGAGGATGGGATAGTGATTTTTGCATTCTGAACTATATCCTCCAGCTCGCGATGCATGCTTTTACCTTCCATCAGAAAAGCCCTGATTTCGATTTTGTCCTTGTTGATGATATTGTTGATGACAAGTCCGCCACCACCGCCGCGTTGCGCGAAAGTCAAAATTGGCAAAAGGATAAAGATAAAAAAGCAGCGCATAAAACTTTGTTTAGCTACTTAGATGCGGAAAGAGGGGAAAGTGTTGTGTTGGGGGGCACTTAATATCTATATTGAAAGATTATTTTGGGTGATGGGATGGACTGTATAAGGCGAAACAATTGTTCGGTGTCTGCTACGTCGGTTTTGTAATATTTACCATCATTTGATTGCATTTTCAGTTGACTACAATTTGTAGCCAACTGACTTCCTTCAGCTTTTAATCTAATTTTTAAAACGCTCCAATATTTTCTAGGATTAGGACTATCTGTTAAAACAGCTACTACATCCACAATTGAAAAATACCATTTTTCCTCCCTTTCTTCCCAAAGTGTTCTGACCTTTTTGGTTTCAAATAATTTAATTTCGTTTTGCTTTTCCATTCTATTAGTTTATTTAAGTGATTTCAAACAGCTATTTAGTATGCTTTAGCCAATGAGGTAAAAATTGTCCACCAGTCGGCCTTTCCGTTTTTTTTACCAAGTCGCACGATAATCAATTTTTTCGTAGGATTAACATAAATATACTGCCCCAAAATCCCCTGTGCCATAAAGTCTTCGCCTGACTTGGGCAGCCACCACTGATATTGATAATAGCGAACACTTCCAACAGATTTTTCAGCAATTGTAGATGCTTCGACCCATGCTTTCGATACGATTTGCCTACCGTTCCAGTTCCCATTATTTAAATAAAGCCGGCCAATTTTGGCAAAATCTCTTGCCCTTGCGTTCAGGCAACAAAATGTTTTTTCCAGGCCATTTTTTTTCCGGTCGATACTCCAGGATGCGTCATATTCCATTCCAAGTGGGGTCCATAATTTTTCCTGTAAATAACTTGTAACTGTTTTATTTTTTAATGCACGTTCCAGCACCAAACCTAATAATTGAGTATTGCCACTAACATATTCAAACTGAGTTCCCGGGTCTCTTTTTAAGGTCATTTTGCTAATTTCTTTTCGGAGATTAAGCCCATAATAAAAGGAGGCTGCGTCACCAAATGGATTTACATAGCTTTCATTAAACTTAATACCAGAGGTCATTTGCAAAAGATGCTTAATTGTTACTTTGTTAAATCCATTTTTTGCCAGTTCAGGAATATAGTTTGTGATTGGATCATCAACAGATTTTATCAAACCCTCGTCAATAGCAGATCCAATTAAAATTGAAGTTACAGATTTAGCCATCGAAAATGAAGGGACAATGCTTTCATTATCATAGCCTTTGAAATACTTTTCGTATTGAATCGTATCATTTTTAATAATCAAAAAAGCCACTGTTTTGTTAGCTTCAAGGTATTTGTCAAAGGGAATTCCATTCAATTCTTTTGGGAATTTACCAGAATCGGTCCTGTGAAAAAGGTAAGGTTCATTCCCTGCATTTAATGTTCTCGATGGAAATTTTTTGTGGTCTTTTATGTCTGCAAAGTTGTAAAAAACAAAGCGCCCCAGTTGACAGGAAGTCACTAAAACTAAAGCAACAATGATTAAAAATCCCATCCCTATTTTTCGAAACATAATTGTCTTTTTATTTGATCGGTTTGGTCCTTGAGCTTTTGGCTAATATTGTTTTGGCAGCGGATTAAACTTTA
>CANETR010000401.1 GCA_947441325.1 Saprospiraceae bacterium | reverse complement strand
AGTTTGAGACGAGCCTTGTGTTTTTTGGTTGCTTGCTTGTTAGTTGGCTTATTGGTATTTGGTATGTTGGTATTTAGTAGTTGGTAGTTTGTATTTAGTGGACTTGCCAAAAGTCTTGGTACTTGATACTTGATACTTGTTACTTGATACCAACAATTACATCATCTCCGACAATTCCAGCCAGCGCATTTCCTTATCTTCCAATTCTGATTGAATAGATTGAAGCTGTTTAGAAAGTTCCATGATTTTGTCAGGATTCAAATCTGGATTATTAAAATGCTCTGTGATTTTGGCTTTGTCTTCCTCGAGTTTTTGTATCTGTTTTTCAATTTTTTTAAATTCCTTGCGATCATCCTGCGAGGCTATAGCTTTGGATTTCTGTTCGGTTTTTTGTTCTGATTTTTGAGCAGAAGCTTCATTTTTCATCACTTGAATTTCCTGCTCCCTTGCCATGCGGTAATCTGTGTAGTTGCCGGGAAAATCGCGAACATTATCAGTTTCTCCCAGTACAAAAACATGCTCAACGATTTTGTCCATAAAATAACGGTCGTGTGAAACAACTACAACCACACCTGGAAAATGCTGCAGAAACTCCTCTAAAACCTGAAGTGTCATGATGTCGAGGTCATTGGTAGGTTCATCCAGAATCAAGAAATTCGGGTTTTTTATCAGTAGAGTCAAAAGAAACAATCTTCTTTTCTCTCCCCCGCTCAGTTTCGACACAAAGGTCTGTTGTTTTGGACCATCGAAGAGAAAACGTTCCATTAGCTGACCGGCCGACATTTTTTTGCCACCGTTCATTGGAATATACTCTGCAATGTCTTTTACTACATCAATTGCTCTTTTGTCTTCTTTCATCTTCATACCCTTTTGGTTATAATAACCTATCGAAAGGGTTTCGCCATGCACAACTTTGCCACTATCGGGCTCGGTAATACAGGCCATAATATCGAGTAAGGTTGACTTTCCTGTTCCGTTTCTTCCTATGATGCCTACTCGGTCAAAGGGAGCAAATTTATAATCAAGATTTTTGAAAAGGCTATGCCCTTCATAAGCCTTGCTTACATTGTGCAGTTCCAGAATTTTACTGCCTAGACGGGTCATCTGTATATCGAGCTGAACCAGGTCTTCGCCAAGTTTTTGCTTTGACTTTTCCTCAATGCTGTAAAATTCATCAATCCTGGATTTGGCTTTGGTGCCCCTTGCCTGCGGTTGACGGCGCATCCATTCCAACTCTTTTTTGTACAATTGTTTGGTTTTATCCAAAACCACTGCCATGTTAATTTCACGTTCGGCTTTCTTCTCCAAAAACTGTGTATAGGTGCCCTGATATTTGTATAAGGTTCCATGTTCCAATTCCAAAATATGATTGCAGACGGCATCGAGAAAATAACGGTCGTGCGTAACGGTTAGCAGCGTTATTTTTGATTTTGACAGATAATCCTGCAGCCATTCAATCATTTCGAGATCGAGGTGATTGGTAGGCTCATCCAGAATAAGAAAATCGGGCTCATCAATTAAAACTTTAGCTAAGGCTACCCTTTTGCGCTGACCGCCCGACAATGATTTTACCTTTCTGTCGAGATAATTAACTTCCAGTACCGATAAAATTTGCTTAACCCTTGCTTCGTAATTCCAGGCATCGAGTCGGTCGATGTCTGAAATGGCTTTCTGCATGGCATCTTCATCTGCATGATTCAAAAGGCTCTGTTCATAGGCAGCAATTGCCTGCATCACTGGATTCTGTGATTTGTATACGGCGTCGAAAACGGAAAAATTTTCATCCAAAGTTGGTTCCTGACTCAAAAAAACGGTGCGGATATGTGGATGTAGCCAATATTTACCTGTGTCGGGCGTTTCCAATCCTGCAACAATATTGAGCAGAGATGTTTTTCCTGTTCCGTTCTTGGCAATTAGAGCAACCTTATCGCCCTGATTGATATACATGGTGATGTCGCTGAAAAGCACGCGATCACCAAATGATTTTGATATATTTTCTACTGCTAGATAATTCATAATTAAGCTTCAAATGTTATCTTCTAATCTCCATCTTCATTGTTTCCGAACTGCCATTCTCTCCTACCATTCTGTAAAAATAGTTTCCTTGTGGCCAGTCGGCAGTTTCAATATTCACACCTTGCACTCCATCCGAAATATTTTTCTGATACATTAGATTGCCCAGGGCATCGAAAACCTGCAAATGATATATTTTGTCATTAAATGCTGTATTGCTGAAAGGTATGAAAACCATTTCGGAAGCTGGATTGGGACGATTTTGCTCCAGTAATGAATAGTTTCTTCTGGCGATACTGCCTGATGGCGTACTCGCTCCCAAAACACTGACATTCACATCATCGAAATAAAATCCATCAGCCCTCACCCACTGATCTGCCCTCAGGACCAACAAGATACTTACAGATGAATCGCCCAGAAAATCGTTTAGTGACATATTTTCATTGACCCATTGCGTTTGTCTGCCATCGAAAAGTGGTTCATTTTCTGCCTGATAAACTGTTCCGGCATTTGTGTAGCTACCACAAAGCGCTATTCTTGCACCATCCGATCCAATGGCAAAAACCTGTAAATAATCATAATCAGTCTCTATGTCCCATTTTGCCCAAAAATTCAATACAGCATCGCTTGCCCCTCTTAGGTCGATGGGATTGCGCAACAGCAATTCGGAGTTTGAACTATTGTTATAATCGGAATTTGGAGAGTCGGTAATAGAGGATGGAGCGGAATAAAAATCACTTGTTGTTAACTGCCAATTAGACCCGCTGCCAATGTTGAGCCAATTATTTAAATTTGTGTTATTATCGACAAACAAACTGCCGTAAGAACCATAAGTTTTTGTAATCGTATCGTTTATAACAAGTCCTGCACCATTGTCAACGTATAAAATAAACCTGATTGGTGTTCCATTTTGCAGACCACTATTTAATGTTAAGGAAATAGAATCGCTCGCTGTTTGAAACTGATTGAGCGTAAAAGTTTTTGAATTACCAACGGAAGCAATCTCAGATCCCAGCGCTAAAATTCCAACAGTCAAATTTCCATTGGCAAAGCCATATTTTGTGAGGTCGAATTTTATTTGATTATTATTCTGACTAAAAACACCCGCATTTCTATCATAAGCAAGTCCAAAGTTCAACAGTAGATAGGCTTGATTGAGGTTTTGAAACAAGGTTGATTTGCAAATTGGCAAAATTTGATTGGATGGTGGCCAAAAACCAAGATCGCCCGGACCAACTTCTGGTGTGAGTGTCATAGTTTTATTTTTCAACACTTGT
>CANETR010000400.1 GCA_947441325.1 Saprospiraceae bacterium | reverse complement strand
CAATGCCTATTTTTTCGGTAATATCGGGCAATTCCAAAAACCCAGCGGGTTTAAAATGATTAATCTGTTGAAGTTCGCGGGCATCGTTGCGAATAGCAACGCCAATTTTTAGGATATTTTCATTTTCCAAAAAAGACAAGAGCTCATTTTTGAGTCCTGTTTTGTGAATCCGTAGCAGATAAACATGATCGGGAATGGCAATCTGCACCAGAGAAACATAGTTTTTTTCACCCTTTTGGAAACTGGGTTTGGTTTCGGTATCGAAACCTACAAAACTGTGTTCATGAATTTTATCGAAAACCGTATCGAAATGTTTTTCATCTTCAACCAACTGAATTTGACCCTCGAATTGAAATAGATCGAGTCTGTTGATTTCATCTTTTGATATATTTGGCAAAAACATAAATGCTATTTTTTAAAGAAACTGCTGATTGATAATTTTAACATGCCTATGGTTACTGCAGTAAGTAATAAAAGCGCAGGCAGACCACCCAGGTTCGACAACATTTTAATGCCATCCACTCCGGCGGCACTAATCATAATATAAGATGTGGCTCCAATAAGAACACCCCAGATTATTTTTAGAAACATGGGCGCAGAGGCAGAGTAGGCACTGATATTTTTGGTACTCATGGCACTCATAGCCTCAGTATTTGAATCGGCAGCTGTAACATAAGATAAAAATACTATAAAAATAAAAAATAATGATAAAGCAGCCTTGAGTGGATAAGAATTCATAATCGCATAAATCACCGATTCATAGCCATCTTTATTTAAAACCGCAGTCAGATCGGCTGTTTTATCCAATTGAAAACTAAGTGCCGTACCACTGAAAATTGACATCCAAATCATTGAAAATAAGGCGGGTATAATCCAATTGAACAAAATGAGTTCCCTCACCCTGTAACCACGAGAAATCCGACCAAGAAACATTGCCGATATGGGCGCCCAGGCCATCCAGACTGCCCAGAAAAAAACGGTCCAACTATTTGCCCAGCTATCGCCCGGATGAATTACATTGTACAGGTTTTTTTCAAAAAATCCTGTAAAATAAGCCGCCAAGCCTTTCATACTGATAGTAAAAATTCCTTGTAATGGCCCCAGAAATAAAAAAAACAAGGCAATAACAATAAATGCATATACATTGATACTCGATAGAATTCTGATACCTTTCATCAACCCGCTCGAGGCTGAAATAACGAATGCAATTACAGTGACCAGACAAATAACAAAAATAAGGAATTGAGATTTTTCTATTCCCAAGGAATAATTTAAACCACCAGCCAATGTTAGCACACCAGTGCCCAAGGATGCCGACATGCCCGCTACCAGTGCAAAAAGGCAAATTACATCGACAATCGATGATAAAGTTTTATTTGGCTTTAACCCTTCTCCATTTGCTTTGTCAAAAAATGGAAATAACATGGAGGCCAGGCTGAAGCCGGAATTGTAGTTATAAAAAGCCAAAGCAAAAGCAATAGTAGGTACCGTATAAATTGCATAGGGTGTAAAAGTCCAGTGCAAATAAACCGTTGACATGGCAAAAACGGCAGCCTCCTCTGTTCCGCCAGCAATTCCGCTGCTCTGCGGAGGACTATTAAAATGATAAATGGGTTCGGCACTTCCCCAAAAAAGTATGCCTGTGGCTATTGTGGTACATAATGTAATGGAAAACCAACGCCAGCGATTGAGTAAAGGGGTTGCCATTTCACCGCCAATTCTGATTTTACCTACTGGAGAAAACCAAATAATAATAGTAGTAAATACCATTAACAAAACAACTATGCTAAAACTGCTGCCAAATATTTTTAGCACTTGATCGTTTAGGCTCGTAACGGTATCTAAGAATTGTTTTGGATATAAAACACTTACAATTAAGGCGCTAAATAGCAAGGCAAAAGCAGGCCAAAAAACCTGATGTTTTATCTTATTCATCTTATTTTTTTAACAGTTCTTGTATCTTTTCCAGAATAAATCGTGGTTGAATAGGCTTTGTCAAATAGGCGTCGCAACCTGCCTCCAATGCCTTATTTTTATCCTCCTGCATAGCATGAGCAGTAAGTGCTATGACAGGGATATTCTTGGCATTATGAAATTCTTCTCTAAGTTTCTTTACAGCGTCTATCCCACTCAGACCAGGCATTTGCAGGTCTGTAATAATCAAATCCGTATCCTGATTTTCATTATAAAAATTTAATAATTCAAATCCATCAGTTGCTGAAAAAACCTCATGTCCTGCTTTTTTCAAAATCAGCTCCATGAGTTTTCTGTTCATCGTATTGTCCTCGGCTATAATAATTTTTGCAGGCAAAAACTCAGCAGCCTGTTTTAATGAATCAGGGTTGAGGTGCTGAATCTCTTTTTGTTTTTGAATTGGCAAACTAAAATAAAAGCATGTACCTTTATTAACTTCAGATTCTACCCAAATTTTACCACCCATCAGCTCTACCAGTTTTTTACAAATGCTTAGCCCAAGACCAGATCCGCCAAAATTTCTTGTAAAACTACCATCTCCCTGCTTAAAAATTTCAAATATTTCCTGATGTTTCTCTTTTTCGATTCCAATTCCGCTGTCGCTCACGCTAAAAAGCAGGTTTTCGTAGGAATAGCGTTCAACGCTAACCCTAATTTTACCTCTTGATGTAAACTTTATAGCATTTGACAATAAATTATAAAGGATTTGCTGTAGCCTGGTAATATCAATAAAAATTTCATCGGGACAATCCTCCGACAAAATAAATTCAAAATCGAGTAAGTCCCATTTATCTTCAGAAAGAATTTTGATTTCATGAGCCAGCTGATAGAAAAAAGTACGCAGATTTACCATTACGGAATCGATGAGCAATTCACCAGCATCTATTTTTGAAAGGTCTAGGAGGTCGTCAACAATTCTGTTTAAATGCCTGCTGCTCTGATCAATGTAGGTAATATATTCTAAAACTTCATTCTCTATATTTAACTTCTTGAGCATTTCAGAATAACCAATTATGGCATTCAGAGGAGTTCTTAACTCATGAGAAATATTCGCCAAAAATTCCGTTTTCGCTTTTTCAGAAGCTTCGGCTTTTTCCTTTGCTTTTTTTATTTTTTCTTCGATTTCTTTTCTTACAAAAAAAGAAGGTATATCATAATTTTCAACTCGATTGGTATTACGCTCAAACCTTTTTAAATATTCGTCAATTTTGTGTGGTGGTGCCATGATAAATGAACAATTATCATCACCACAAGCCTTACAACTTATTTCAACTGAGGTAAGTGCTTGCTCTGTACTCGACTCGCACCATCCAGATGAAT
>CANETR010000399.1 GCA_947441325.1 Saprospiraceae bacterium | reverse complement strand
TGACTGTCAGCACAGACAGTAAAGTCAATAATCTTTTCATAATTGTCTAATAGGTTGGTTTTAAATCTTCTTTTAATTCATTCAAAAGTAATAAGCGCAGCGTATTTATTGCAATATTTGAAGTCATTTCAATGTTTCTTTCTCTAAGATTACCCAATTTTAATTTTTTGGATAAAACTCCATCCGGATGAGCAATCGCAATCCAAATAGTTCCAACGGGTTTGGCCTCTGTACCACCGTCGGGCCCAGCAATGCCGGAAGTTGAGATAACATAATCGGTTTTAAAGCGTTTTTTTGCCCCAATTGCCATTTCAATAACAGTTTCTTCGCTTACGGCACCAAATTTTTGAATCGTCTCGGGATTAACACCCAACAAATCGATTTTCAACTCATTGCTGTAAGCAACAACAGAACCCATAAAATACTTACTGCAACCTGCTATTGAAGTTATTTTGTGTGCAATTTTTCCACCTGTACAACTCTCTGCTATTGACAGACTAAGATTTTTTTCAAGTAAAATTTTAGAAAGCGCATTTTCGAGACTTTCCTCATTCATGCCAAAAATCAGGTTACCAAGTTGCAACTTTAATTCTTCTGACTTTAGTTTCAGTTCATCTTCCAACTCTTTTCTGTCATTCCCTCTTCCGCTGAGCCTTAGTCTAATATAACCATTTCCAGTATTGGGCAGATAGGCCAGTTTGATATATGGTGGCAGCGACAATTCAAAGGATTCGAGCATTTCGGAGAGATCTGTCTCCCCTTTACCGTAGCAAATAAAAGTAATATGTACTATCTCCTGGATTATGTTGCGAGACTGTAAAATAGGTAGTACTTTTTTCGACATCAGGTACATCATTTCTTTTGGCACACCTGGCATAGAAACTACAATTTTTCCTTCTTTTTCGAACCACATGCCCGGAGCTGTTCCCATTTTATTGATGAGAATCTGAGCATTTTTGGGCATCATTGCCTGTATGCGATAACGATCATCAGGTTCGCGACCAAATTGGAGTAAAATTCGGGCAATATTATCAAAACTTTCCTGATGAAATTCCAATTCGTCCCCAAATAAGTCGCACAATGTCTTTTTGGTGATATCGTCCTTTGTAGGCCCTAAGCCTCCGGTCATCAATACCAAGTCTGCATCGCAGATTGCAGATTCTACCGCATTAACAATTGCCTCTTTTTCATCAGAAACCGTTATCATGCTGAGGACATCTATGCCATAAACATTTAGCTCGCCAGCCATCCAGGCAGCATTTGTGTTGACGATCTGTCCAATGAGGATTTCATCTCCAATATTTATAATAATTGCTTTCATTATTCGTTTCTGATGCGAAGATAAGTTTTTTGTAAGAAATGCTTCAAAAAAAGCTGCTATGATTTTTTTCAATTATTTTGAATTTATTTTCTAGCGCCAAAAGTCCAATTGACAGATATTTTAAAATATTATTCCGCGTAAACTTGTATTGAAGAAATTAATGCCAAGGATTGTCTGTTTTTTAACAGTTCATTAATATTTTAACTTTTTGCGTGTACAACAATAAAATACAAGGGTTTGTATTTTTAAGAAATTCATCCTTATATTTGCAGGCCTTGTAGTTAAAGAAAAATTACCAATCAGTTCAAGTCTTTTACAACTTTCTCTGCCAATTTTAGTTAGATTGAAAAGAGTATGAAGAAAGAAAACTGATAAAACCAAGCCAAAACAACTGCGATGAAAAAAAAGGTCTATTATCGCTATAACGCCGAAACACTTCAATATGAAGAAATTAGAAGCTCTTTCTACAAAAGAGCTCTCAAATACTCAGTTGCTGTGATTGCTGTTGCACTTTACTCTTGGGTTGCCTGGTCATTTGTAACACCTGCCGATGTAAAAGCATACCTTGCGGAAAAAAGTCAATTAAAAGATAAAATTACTGAAAGTAATAAAGAGCTAAATGAGCTCTCTGTTGAAATTTGTGGCATCAAAGAAAGAGATAATCAATTGTATCGCTCCATGCTGGCTATGGGCAGAATTGATGAAAACAGTTGGTTGGGTGGCACTGGTGGAAGTATCAAAAATCCTGAAATTGCCCAATTGAGCGATTCTAAAAGGCTTCTTGAGATGGCAGAAAAAATGCAGGAAATCAAACATCAGGTTTCTCTGCTCAGTGAATCTCAAGATCAATTGATTTCAAAAGCAGCCAAAGACGAGCAAAAATTACGCTCTATTCCTACAATCAGACCAATCCCTTTTTTGGATAGACCATTGAGTAAATTATCTGGCTTTGGCATGAGAATAGACCCCGTGAATAAATCACAAATGCAAATGCATCCAGGAATTGACATGGGTGCAGCTATGGGTACTCCAATTTTTGCAACAGCCGATGGTGTAGTAGCAAGAACGGAATACAAAAGCAGCGGCTATGGATTGAACGTTATTGTTGATCATGGTTATGGTTATAAAACATTATACGGCCACATGGTTGAAATTGCTACAAAACCAGGTAAAAGAGTAAAACGCGGAGAACTAATTGGTTATGTTGGCAGCACAGGCTATTCAACAGCACCTCACGTTCACTATGAAGTTTTCAAAAACGAGGAACGTATCGACCCAGCTCCATTTGTTACTGATATGAGCATACAGGAATTCAAGGAATTGGTAAAATCTGTTGATCCAAACGCTGACATCAGACCAAAATCAAAAGGTCGTTACAAACGCAAATAAATCCATTTGGATTTTAAAGGTTAGAAAATATCTTATATCTTTGCAAGCAATAAGCAGTTCAATGAACTGCTTATTGCTTTTTTAGTGAATATCAATCAATTTTGTGAAAAACGACAAAGCAACAATTAGTCTAAGCGGTGCCGTAGCGGTTATTGCGGCCTGCATGATAGGCACAGGGGTTTTCACCTCACTTGGCTACCAGGTATTAGGAATTAAATCAGTATTTGCTATTCTTGTACTTTGGGCCACTGGTGGTCTGGCAGCCCTTTGTGGTGCCTTGGTCTATGCAGAACTGGCTGTTCGTTATCCGGGTTCGGGAGGAGAATACAATTACCTCAGTAGGATATATCATCCTGCACTTGGCTTTTTATCAGGGTGGACATCTGCAACTATTGGATTTGCAGCGCCTATTGCCGTTGCTGCAATGGCGTTTGGAGAATATTTTTCACAAATATTTAATGTAAATCCAACTGTTACAGCTTGTTTTGTTATTATCATAGCAGCACTCATTAATTTTGCCGGTGTTTCAATCAGTGAAACAATTCAAAAAGCTACAACCTATTTGAATCTCTTACTAATTATTGTACTGATCAT
>CANETR010000398.1 GCA_947441325.1 Saprospiraceae bacterium | reverse complement strand
ACCCTGTCTACCAGATAAACTGAAGTAGTTCTTCTTGCAGCCTCTTTATCCAGTTCAGAGCCTTCTTTTACATAATGTGTAACATCGGCAATATGCACGCCTATTTCATAGTTACCATTTTTAAGTAATTCTATAGAGAGTGCATCATCGAAATCTTTAGCAGTTTCGGGGTCGATGGTAAAGGTAGTGACAGTGCGCATGTCTCTGCGACTGTTTATCTCAGATGGAAGGATTATTGTTGAAATTGCCTCATTTTCTCTTTGAACGGCATCATTAAAATCAAGTTCAAAGCCATATTTAATGAGGATTGATTTCATTTCAATATCGCTGCTTCCGCTTTGTCCTAAAACAAAAGTTACATCGCCGCTTGGATTACCTAAGCCATGTTTAGGATGCCATTCTGTGATTTTAACAACAACTTTGTCGCCATTTTGAGCATCCAAGGTTTTCTTCCTGTTAATAAGAATATCGAGCGGAACGGAAGGGTCATCGGGTGTTACAAAGCAAAATTGTTTTGAAAGTACCATAGTGCCTACAAAAGATTCGCGGTGTCTGTGAAGAATTTCAATAATTTCACCTTCGGGTTTCCCTCTTCTCGAAAGATACCAACGAACTTTTACACGATCGCCTTTCAGCGCATTGATAAGCCTGCCCTGCGGAATAAAAATATCCTGATCCATGCCCTCCTCATCCGAAACAATATAGGCAGAACCGCTTCTTGTAGGATCTACAATTCCTGTTGTATAGCCATTTTTTTGGACAGATTCCTTTTTAGGTGCTTCCTTATGGAATTTAAGAAATGCTGTTACCGGACCTGCAGATTGTCCTGGATTGGACTGTTCTACATTTCTATTATATTTATATTTTTGACCATTGGCCACAGGAATCAACAGCCCCTTTTTTAATAGTTTTTCAAGGACATAGTCGATAGCATCTGTGTTATTTTCTACTGCTATTTTTTTCTTAATATCTTTGGCGTTGTAACGGCCTTTTAAGTCATTTTGAAGAACATTGAGTACTTTTTGTTCCAATTGCTCACTATTCAGCGTTTTTATCGTTCCTTTTTTTTTCTTTGACATTGTAATTTTTTTTGTAAGTTAGATGGTCTTAATCTTCTATTATTTCGCCATCCATTGAAATTTGCATAAAGGTCATTTTCGGATCATCTGTTTTAACAATTTCACCATTCGGACCTAAAATGCCTTCTACCCTGTTTATTGACCAGTCTTTTGCAATAGAACAGACCAATTGTTTCATTCCATCCTCCAGATAAAGCGTACCAGCAACTAGCTTGTGATCCAAGAGATTGCCGTTTTTTGAGAAAGTTGTCAAAAAGAAAGCGTTTCCCTCTAATGAAGCTTGCCAATATACCAATGCTAAGAAATCTTTTGTATCAGGTATTTTGAAACAGGCCATAAATTCAGTGAAATCATCTATTTGGGACTCGTCCAAAACAAATTTTGACATCCAAGCTGCATTCAAAGGTTCATTTACTGATTCAATTTGGCGCTGCGCATCGGTCGAAAGCGTTACAGGTAGAGATACATCTGGAAAAATGCTCACAAAATCACTAAATGTAAGGTCTTTCTTCTTTGGAATTATGCTAATATTCTCCGCTTCGTGATGATGATCGTGATTACAGTCAGATCCGCATGTATGATCATGTTTGTGATGACCATGTCCGTCATCTTTATGGTAAACTTTAAACATTGTACTGATATTTGGTTATTGATCTTACAAAGATAAATAAACTGACATAGTAAATCAGAAAAATAGATTTAAAGTTCCATACATGCAGCACTAACTTAAATAATTACTTGAAATCCAATATATGGTCGGCATACCTTTTTTTAAGTGTATTGATTTTAAAGTTATCATAGATTTTTTTTAAAGAAGGGCTATAATCAAAAACCTTATTTAGATTCCTTTTCAAAAAAACATTATTGGCCGATGCCAGAATGTAATTAAATTTATTCGGCAAGGAACGCAATGCAACAGAAAAACTGCTGTCGAGATAACTTATGAAATGCCAATAACCTGAAGGCATAAACAATGTTTCTCCGGGTTCTAATATAAGTTCATAACCATTTAATTTGTCGAGTCTGGGAAATTTTGCTTCATAATCAGGATTACCTAGTTTGGAAAAATCTACAAAAGAATGTGTTGTGTAAGGTATTTGATAAAGGTTTAAACCTTGGTTGCGTTCAAAAAGCAGGACATGCTTTCTTCCCATAAATTGCGATAGAAAAACATTGGAGTAATCTATGTCATAATGCATCCTTGTTGCACTGTTTTTGGTGCCAAAAAACGAATAACGGTATTTAAGTAAATTAGCGCCAATATCCGGATTAACAATTTGTTCAGTCAAATCAGGATGCTCCTTAAAAATATCGAAGAGGAAAAGTCTTAAATCTGTTTCAACATTTGAGGTCATAATATCAAGATAGTCACCGAAATTGATTTCGGTTTGAGGTTTGATAAAGGTATCAAGGGTTTGCCCGTTATCATAGGCATTGCTGTAAAGTTTTACCTGATCATTTCCGGCTACAGATTTCAGGTAATCAGCTGTCCAGTTCCTAAGACCCCAATCCTGGGTAAAATTTGTTAAGACACATGGAATTTGTGGTTTGTAAAATCTTTCTTTGAAAAGATCTTTTTCTGCTTGAATCCTTTCGACATTTTGGAGTTCCATAATTAATAATAATTTGAAATGTACAAATGCGTCGGTTTGGAATTGCAAGTACAAAATTCGAAAATTATTATGTAATGTAATGGCTATTGTCTCTAAAATTTCGATTCAAACAGCATGATGTTAGTCATATTTTGGAGCCTCTGTTTTTTAAAACCTGACTCATTGCTTGACTAAATTTTTTAGCACCCTTGGAATTGAGATGATCTGTGTTTCTGAAGTCGGAATTTTCTAATGTTAATTTATCCATTACAATTTCCTCCATATTTTGATTGCGCCTGATTTTGATAATGGCATTGTCGAATTCATTGCGATACTTTGCGCTAAAGTATCGTTGTAAATTTTGTGTTGGAGCCAGGTACCAATAAATCAAACATCCTTTTTTTTGATAAGACTCCGCTAAGCTTAGAAATGTTTGTAATTTTTTATCATCAAATTTCGCTTCAGCTAAGAATTGCATTTTTAGGCTATCCTTTCTCAAGGTTTCGGCATCTGCAACAGTGAAATCGCTGTAAAAACCACGGTTTATACAAGTTGAATCTTCTGCTGTATAATTTTTTGAAAAGAATGAACTTAAACCCTTTCTACTGCTTTTGGCCAAAAACTGAAGATAATGAGGTATGT
>CANETR010000397.1 GCA_947441325.1 Saprospiraceae bacterium | reverse complement strand
GGTGAATTTACCTGTACTTTCTCCAGCGATTTTCCCGATTTGTTAAGCATTAAAAGCGATGACGGTACTGAAATAACTTTGCTTAGAGTGAATCAGTTTGGTTCCACCATTGCAGAACCTACCGGAATTCAGGTCAATTAAAAATCATCAGAAATGAAATTATTTAATCAATATTAAACAATAAAACGCTGTAAAAAGGGGCTTAAATTAAGTTCTATTCTCTAAACCAAAATAGAAAATTATGAATATACATCATTCGGCAACAGCCATTCAAAAAATTTAATTATTCATCATAAATCATTCACAAAAATAAATTTATAAAATACTTCAAGCATTTGAGCCACTCCGAAAGGGGTGGCTTTTTTGTGATGGTAGGTTAATATTTAATTTTGGAAATAGATCTAAATTTCGGAACATTGTTCCGTAGCAAAGAGCTTTTTTATCTGAATTTTTAAAGTCCAATGCCAAGCTGGGGGTATTATAATTTATTTGGCACTTCTGATAAGAAAATTCCTTTGATAAGGGAGTTTAACGAAAATGAGGGGGTAAGAAAAAAACGCCTAAAACATTTACCTTTTAAAACGCATTATATAATTTTTAATTGTCACATTATCAATATAATAAACGCCATTACCCTAGCTTTTTATACACAACCCCACCTTTCAAAAAATACCCGAATAAATTTTTAAATGACATAATGCCACTTACCTTTGTGCAAGATTTGAACAGAATCAACACTTAATTCAACCATAAACATGCTTCAACACTCACTAGCAATGATGCCAATTATCAGCATTATTATTACTTGTCCCCAGGGGATGAGCAGCTAGTGTTTTGCCAAAAGCAGGAAACAGACGCCTTCCCCGATATTCGGAGAAGGCGTTTTTCTTTTACTATAAAAATCAAATTGTTATGTCTTATTTCACAGATGACACAGTAGTATTTTACAATGGCGAATGGATCAATGCCAAAGATGCACAGACCAGCGTTTATGCACAGACCTTACATTACGGTAATGCCGTTTTTGAAGGCATCCGCGCCTATGCAACAGATTACGGATGTTCCATTTTTAAGGCCCGCGAGCACTATGAAAGACTGGAATATTCGGCTAAAAAAATGTACATTCCATTCAATTACAGCGTAGATACGCTCATACAGCTCAGCTACCAACTTTTGGAGAAAAACGGACTCAAAGATGCCTATATCAGGCCATTGATTTTCCCCGAACCAAATATGTCGCTCATGCCGGTTGAAAATGCGAATGTACTGATTGCCGCCTGGAAATGGGATCGCTACCTCGGCTCTAAACTGCTCAATGTGATGATTTCTTCTTTTGAGCGCCCCAATCCAAAGTCATGTCATGTCGAAGCTAAGGTAAGCGGACATTATACCAATTCAATTCTAGCCACAACCGAGGCCAAGCACAAAGGCTTTGACGAAGCCCTACTGCTCGATATGAACGGTTATCTGGCCGAAGGGCCCGGCGCAAATCTTTTCTTCGAAAAAGATGAAACCCTTTATACACCTGCATTGGGCAATATCCTTCCGGGCATTACCAGAGCGACGATTATAGAATTGGCCAACTCTATGGGCTACAAAGTAGTAGAGGGGCAGTTCAAAACGGAAGATTTGCTCGCTGCCGATTCGGCCTTTTTCACAGGTACTGCTGCCGAAGTTGCAGGCATACAATCTGTAAACGGTAAAGCCTTTAACCTGAAATGGGAAGACAGCATCGGTTATCAGCTTTCAGATGCTTATCAGCAGCTGGTAGTTGAAAAATCTGTTCACAATCATCCAATGATCTAATTATTTAAAAATATGTTGAACAAATACAGTCGGGTTCTTACGCAAGACCCCACACAACCGGCCTCGCAGGCGATGCTTTATGGCACAGGCCTCAGCGAGGAAGACCTCAACAAAGCTATGGTGGGCATCGTCAGTACAGGTTACGAGGGCAACACCTGCAATATGCACCTCAACGGACTTGCGCTCGAGGCCAAGTATAGCATCCGCGACAATGACCTTGTAGGACTCATTTTTCATAGCATGGGTGTGAGCGACGGCATTGCCAATGGTACCGAGGGTATGCGTTATTCCCTGCTCTCCCGCGAGATTATTGCCGATTCCATCGAGGCGGTGATGGGGGCGCATTACTACGACGGATTGGTGGCTGTAGTGGGTTGTGATAAAAATATGCCCGGCGCACTTATTGCGATGGGACGCCTCAACCGACCTGCCATCATGCTCTACGGAGGAAGTATAGCCTCGGGTTGTTATAAAAATAAAACCCTCAATATCGTTTCTGCTTTCGAAGCTTTGGGTGAAAAACTTGCCGGCAAAATCTCTGATGAAGATTATAAGGGCGTGATTAAAAATTCCTGTCCCGGCCCTGGCGCCTGCGGAGGTATGTACACCGCCAATACTATGGCATCTGCCATTGAGGCATTGGGTATGTGTTTGCCCTACAGCTCTTCCAATCCGGCAGTTAGCCCCGAAAAAACAGCTGAATGTGCACAGCTCGGTGCCGCTATGCGCCTATTGCTCGAAAGAGACATCAAGCCACGCGATATCATGACTGCCAAAGCTTTTGAAAATGCCATCACGGTGGTTGTGGCCCTGGGTGGTTCTACCAATGCGGTGATGCACCTCATCGCCATGGCAAAATCGGTAGATGTGGAGCTGGGGCTCAATGATTTTCAGCGTATTAGCAGCAAGGTGCCGCTTTTGGGCGACCTCAAACCCAGCGGTCGATACCTGATGGAGGACCTGCATGCTGTGGGAGCCGTACCTGCAGTAATGAAATATCTACTCGAAAAGGGCCTGCTTCATGGCGATTGCCTCACGGTTACAGGAAAAACTTTGGCCGAAAATCTGGCCGATGTAAAAGCGCTTAGCGAGGGCCAGGAAGTCATCAGAACTTTGGAAAATCCGCTCAAAAAAGACGGACATCTGCGCATACTTTATGGCAATTTGGCTCCCGATGGTTCTGTTGCAAAAATTACTGGAAAAGAAGGCGAGTTTTTCAAAGGCCAAGCCGTGGTTTTCAACGACGAGTTCGAAGCGATTGATGGAATCGGAAATGGCAAAGTCAAAAAAGGCAATGTGGTAGTGATCCGATACGAGGGTCCCAAGGGCGGTCCCGGTATGCCCGAAATGCTGAAACCGACCTCGGCCATAATGGGCAAAGGGCTTGGAAATGATGTGGCTCTGATTACCGATGGACGCTTTTCGGGCGGCAGTCATGGCTTTGTAGTTGGGCATGTATCTCCCGAAGCACAAGCTGGTGGACCATTGGCATTGGTAGAAGATGGGGACGAGATTAGCATCGATGCGGTT
>CANETR010000396.1 GCA_947441325.1 Saprospiraceae bacterium | reverse complement strand
TTTGAGATTGAGTTTGTTTTGAGATTATTTTCCTTATTTGTTGATACAAAGGTAGGACGCCAGAAAGCCGATTTTCATGAGCGAGCGCAGGGATGCGGGTGACGGTAGTCAGGGAAGATGATGACTTGGGTCAGTTTTTCTTTTTTTGAGACGATAGACTTATAGACGCTAGACTAAGAGATGCTAGACTATGAGACATTTTTAATTAGAAATTAGAAGTCAGAAATTAGAAGTCAGTCTCGTCTTTCGGATGAGAAGAAGTCAGAAATTGAACTTTAATATTTACCCAAAATACTTTCAAGTGTATACTTTCCTCCATTCAAGTTAACTCACAAAGAGTAGCAAAGAACGTATTTGGTCTGAATCGCTAAGAGTTGAAAAGGTATATAAAGGTTTTACTTTAGCTTCTGAGAAGCGCAATATTCATAGCACCAAAGGTGCGTAAAAGTCTAGTGTCTCTAGTCTTAAAGTCTCTCTGTCTGAAAATAAGACAGGAGAACTTACACTTGGCTGCATAGGACAGATCTTTCGTAATTGGCACCTCTTTACTAAAAATCTTTCCTCTTTCATTCTTTCCTCTTTCATTCTATAAACTTCATTTTGTAACTTTGTGAAAACAATAAGCCATGAATGATCTGAATAATAATATTACCATAGCTGTCGATGGTTTTGCAGCTTGCGGAAAAAGTACTTTGGCGAAGGCGCTGGCAAAGGAATTAGGTTATATTTATATCGATTCAGGGGCAATGTATCGCGCTGTAACCCTATATTTTTTGGATAATTCCATTGATATAGAAGATGATTTATCAGTAGCTTCGGCTTTGGAGCAGATTAGGATTACATTCAGAAATATAGACGGGAACAATCATACCTTTTTAAATGAGAAGGATGTTGAAAACGAGATTAGAGCGATGCGCGTCTCAGATTTTGTAAGTCCTGTGAGTACGATTTCTTCCGTAAGACGCTTTTTGGTAGCCTGCCAAAAAGAAATGGGTAAACAAAAGGGAATAGTCATGGATGGAAGAGATATTGGTACAGTTGTTTTTCCAGATGCAGAGTTAAAACTCTTCATGACGGCTTCGCCGGAGGTTCGTACCAAAAGAAGATTATTGGAATTAGAATCAAAAGGAATCAGTGATTATTCTTTTGAACAGGTTCAAAAAAACCTGACGGAGCGCGATAGAATCGATTCTACAAGAAGCGATAGCCCTCTTAGAAAAGCTGATGATGCCATAGTTATTGATAATTCAGCGCTTTCGACCGCAGAACAGTTGATGCTTGCGCTAACTTTGGCAAATGAGATAATTGAAAAAAAAAATATTAGAGAAAGCGTTAACGGATGATTTAGTTGGACATGAAATTGGATAAAGCGCTATTTTTATTATTGTTTTTAATGTGTTCCACATCAAGAATAGTTGCGCAAGGCAATCCAACGGTTTTAGATGGTGGCATTGGCAATTGGTACTTCCTGCACCCTACAGTTAAACTCCACAAAAAAATCACGGTTGGCAACGAATTGCATATAAGACGCGATGATTGGTCAATGAAGCCATTACAGATTTTGGAAAGACCCTATATTACTTATCATGCCAATCAGAAATTAGATCTTACTGTTGGCGGCTCTTATTATCGCATTTATTCTGCCGAGCCTATTCCAACAGGCTATGATTTTAATGAATTCCATTTTTGGGAGCAGTTGACATTGAAACATCAGATGGGCGAAAAGATTAAAGTTTTTCATCGCTATCGTGTTGAACATAGGTTTATTGATGCCATGAGTTTCGACAGTACAAGTGCTTCCTGGGTAAAAAGCGGTTATGATTTCAAAAACCGTTTTAGGTATCGCATGTTGGAGAATTTTCCAATTTATAAGATAAACGATCAACAGAAAATTTATTCAAACGTTTATAATGAACTGTGGATGGGTATGACTAATTATCTTTTCTTCAGCAGTTTGTTAAGAAACCGTTTGTATGCTGGCCTAGGTTGGCAATACAATAAGCAGGGCTCAGTAGAATTAGCATTGATGAATCAGTTCGATAGTGCCTCGGGAGCCAGGTATTTGAGCAGAAATATTATCATGTTGACATTAAATTACAGTTTCGATTTAACATCCAAATCATCTGATAATCACAACTGATAGATACATAATATGTGCTGTTCTTGAAAATCCCTGCAGTTCATGTCCCGAATTGTGGGGATTTTTTGTATCTTTACAAAGAAAAATAGTTAAAATAAAAATAAATGCAATATCATAACCCATTTAAAATCTTTGGATTAAAACCGGGAAATTTTGATGATAAGGACTTGGATGCTGTATGGAACCGTTTGAACAGTTCTCCGCGGGATAGTTCGAACAATCTTAATATTCAAGGTGTCAAAATAAGTATTTTTGATACCGAAAAGTTGATTTCCGAATTAAGAGATCCACTAAAAAGGTCATTGCACGAGGAGTTGTTTCATCATAATGAACTGCTTAATTTTTTGGAGTACGGTCATCCCGGATACCTAAAACACAGAAAGGATTATACTGAAAATGAAGCATTGATGAATTTTATTGCGCCTTATTTCGCCTTTCAGTACAGCGAGGTATTGATTCAGTCATTAAAGGCACAGGATATCGAAACTGTAAAACTTTTAAGCCAACAGGAACTGCCACAAATAGAGACATTAGAGAATGAATATTATTATGACACAAAAATTTATCTCAATGATCAGCTTCAGGAAATGGATACTTTGAAAAATGATTCGAGATTGTACATCATGTCAGAAAGGGAGCTCGCAATGCAGGTTTCAGATAAGGTAATAGAACTCTACAACAGCCTCCCCGATTATTTTCTGCCCATGAGAGATGATATGGCAGTTTCGCTCAGAAATACTTCGCAGGCAATGGCTGCACAAGGTAGGAGAGAGGGGGCCGCTGTGTTATTGAAACAGGCAACGAAGCTAAAACTGAATCAGGCGCTTCAAAAAGATGTAAAGTCAATGCAAAAGCAAATAAATCCCTTGTTGGGTAATCTTCCACTTTTTTTAATGATAGGCTTGGGAGTTGTGTTTTTGCTTTTTCTGATTAAATGGATAGAATCGACTTTTTGGCCTTCTTAGCCCCGACAAAGATTATTTAATCTTACAAATTCAAATAATCGCTTAAATTCCCTATTTTTGCCCACTTTCATAAATCTGTCATTAAACCATCAATTTCCTTTCAATGGAAAATATTCGTAATTTTTGTATTATTGCCCATATCGATCACGGTAAAAGTACGCTGGCCGACCGTATGTTGGAAATGACCAACACGATTTCTGCCCGTGATATGCAACATCAGGCACTCGACGATA
>CANETR010000395.1 GCA_947441325.1 Saprospiraceae bacterium | reverse complement strand
GCAGGCTCTAAAAAGCTGTTCTCTAAACCATTGAAATTTAGTTTTTTCAAAAGCTGTTAAGACTAGCTTTAAGGTTTCTCTCGATTTTTGCCAGGCTATTAAATCTTCAAATTTGTTTTCCATTGATTAAATGATTTTAATATAATAAATAATTGTAGTACAGCTAATTAGAATTAAATCAGCTTTATTTCTTGATAGATGATGAGTGAAAGGAATAATGGTTGAAAGGATGGAAAGAATTCACTCGATGATTTTTGAATTTTTTCATCTTTCATCTTTCATCTTTCATTCTATTATAGGTACCCCTTGTCAACAAAGCTCAAATATTCTCTGCCTGCAATAATGATATGATCGTAAACCCTGATGTCAAGTAGCATGGCAGCATCCACTATTTTACGGGTAAGGTCAAGGTCATTCTGACTAGCTTGCATACTGCCCGATGGATGGTTGTGACATAATATCAGTCCATTGATGCGATCAAATTCCAATGCTCGCTGAAACAGTTTTTTGGTATCGACCACCGTAGCGCACAAACCACCCGAACTTATCTTGACCTTACCCAAAACCATATTTGCCCTATTGAGCGGCAATATCCAGAATTCCTCGTGCCCAAGATCGCTGAGGATGGGCGAAATGATTTTGTAGGCATCGTAGCTACTCTTTATTTGCGGACGTTCCAAAGCTTCGCAGCTGAGGCGGCGGCGGCCCAATTCCATAGCTGCAGCAATTACAATCGCTTTTGCTTCGCCGATGCCTCTAATCTTTTTTAAATCTCTCAGGGTTAACTCTCCAAGGGTATTAAGGTTGTTCTCGGCCGAACTCATGATGTTTTTGGCAATGTCGAGTGCATTTTCATCTTTGGTACCCGTCCCCAATAGTATAGCAATCAGTTCGGCATCTGATAAGGCATTTCTACCTTTGAGGCTCATTTTTTCACGGGGTCTTTCTTCGAGTGCCCAAGAGGTAATAGGTTTGCTACTATATAATTTTAGAGGACTTGTATTGTTTGACATGACACAATTTGTTTTTAGGTAATGGGGTTTTGTAGAAGATTTTTCGCTGTATTGCTTTGTTTTTCGAAAGCGGTTGCAAAGATATGCCCATTTAAAACTAATTTGCAAGTATTTTTTAAACTTTTTTGTTTTTAATGATACCGTTTTAAAACAACAATATTTATTAATATTGTTAAAATTTGAAAAAAATTGATGTGCTCGAAACTGCACAGATAAAGTGGCTAATTTGTAACTTTGCTTTTTGATGTTCACTCCAAGCCATTCATGAAACAACTGCTGCTAATATTTTTTATACTCAGCTATATATATGCCTATCCGCAAAATAGACAGCAGCAGCGTAGTGTATTGCCCGAACTGAAAGTATCGCTCAAAGGAGGTTTTTACGAAGATGAACAATTGGTAACGCTAAGTTTCGATGACAGTAACGCCGATATTTACTATACCCTCGATGGTCGCCCGCCCGGACTCAGTTCAAAAAAATACAGCGGACCCATCAGCATATCCGCTAATGCCTGTTTACAGGCAATGGCAGTGAAAAACGAAAAAAGAATGAGCACTACCTTGCTCGAAAACTATTTTATCAAAGAAGCTGCTACAAAATTTCCCATCATATCCATCTCTATTAATCCGGCCGTACTTTACGACCCAGTCAGCGGTTTGATGATGAAAGGCCGACGGGCAGCAGCCCAGTTCCCATACAAAGGCGGCAACTTCTATTCAAATAAAGAAGTGCTCTGCACGGTTGAAATTTTCGAGTTGTCGGATTCTTTATCTGGACGCAATTCGGTTTTTAAAAGTCGGGTTGGGCTTAGTGTTTTTGGCGGTGTGAGCCGCATTTTTCCGCAAAAATCATTCGCACTTTATACCCGAAGCGAATATGGCAACAGCCATTTCGAACATCGGATTTTCCCCGATTTGGACATTTCAAAATATAAAAGGCTGGTGCTCCGAAATTCGGGTAGCGATTTTGGCGAAACGCATTTTCGCGATGCCTTTATCACCGGTATCGGCAAAGAAATGGGACTTGAAGTACAGGCCTATCGTCCCGCACTTGTCTATGTAAATGGTCGATATCATGGTGTGATGAACTTGCGCGAAAAGCTCAGCAGTCATTATTTTGAAGAACATTTTGGAGTACATCCCGACAGCATCGACCTGCTCGAGGGCAGGGGCTATGTTAAGGCGGGCTCAAAAGAAGCATACAATAAATTACAGTCCTTTTTGAAAAAAGATCTGAATAATGAAAAGAATTTCAATGAGTTGGAGCAAACGATGGATCTTAATAACTTTATTGAATTTCAAGTCATTCAAATTTATTCCGATAATCAGGATGCAGGAGGTAATGTGAAATTTTGGCGGGAGAAAAAGCCTACTGCAAAATGGCGATGGGTGCTTTTCGATACCGATTTCGGATTCGGTCATTATAGCAAGGGCGGTTATGATTTCAATACCCTTGAGCTGCAAACAAGCTACACCAATGAAAGTTGGCCCAATCCAGACTGGAGTACCTACAACCTGCGCATGCTGATGAAAAGCAATGAATTCAAAAAGCGCTTCCTCACTCGTTTTTGCGACCGCATGAACAGCAATTTTATGCCTGAGCGCTTAAAGTCGAAAATTGACAGTATGGCTGCCTATATCAAACCCGAGATGCCCCGTCACTGGCAACGCTGGCAACTTAGTCAGGCCGAATGGGAATTCAGGGTCAAGCAAATGAAAGAGTTTGCCGATAAAAGGCCCGCCTTCATGAAATCTTTCCTCAAGAAACAATTTTCAGAATTTGGCCCTGAGGTAAAACTTAGCGTTGGAATCAATGGCGGCGGTCGTTTGAAACTCAATAAAGTCATCGAAATTAATAAGAATTTCTCGGGTTTTTATTTCAAAGAGTTGGATGTAGTGCTCAATGCAATGCCCAACTTCGGCTTTATGTTTTCTCATTGGGAGTATAATGGAAAAAAATCGGGTACGGAAAGGCAGCAAAGCTTTACTTTCGAAACAGATTCTGTGGGCTTGAGGGCAGTTTTTATTAAAAAAGAACATCCCAATACTAAGCAGATTATCATCAATGAAATCTCCTGCCGTGATACTTTTGCCGGAGATTGGATCGAGTTTTACAACAGTTCCGACAAGGATTTGAATCTGAAGGGCTGGATCTTGCTCGACGCCCATGAAAATGTATATATTTTTCCTGATGTTAGCATCCGAAAAAAAGAATTTCTGATGCTATGCCGCGAAAAAGAAAAATTTGAAAAGGTGCATCCCAAGGTGAAAAATGTATTGGGCGGACTCAGCTTCGGACTGGATCGCAAAAGAGATAGATTGGAACTCTACACGGCCAATG
>CANETR010000394.1 GCA_947441325.1 Saprospiraceae bacterium | reverse complement strand
GCTTCAATATTTGTATTTATTGTCTCCATCTGATCTTCAAAATATCTTATTATTGGATACATACTAACTGATTAATAAAAAATTCAGTTTATAAAATCTTTTGTTTGTTAAAAGTATTAAAAATAACTGAAATAAAAAAGCGCAAAACCGTTTTTCGATTTTGCGCCAGGGTGCCGAAGGAGGGACTCGAACCCTCACGCCTCGCGGCTCACGCACCTGAAACGTGCGCGTCTACCAATTTCGCCACTTCGGCTAGTGTTGCTGTTTCATTTTCAGCTGCAAAGATAGAATAGGAGTACTATTCACACAAATTTTTAGGAATTTATTTCCCAATCTTATCATAATAAATTAAGACCCGACGCTGATTGCAAAAAACAAAACACCTAAAAGCCCTACGGCTCCAATCATCAGGCCCAAAAAATTCCATGTTTTGGATTCTCCTTTTTTTAATCCGATGATAGCAAGTATTAAAGCTGAAATCGCAAATAGTGCGGCAACTATAGCCATAAAAATTTGATACTGGAAAAAAATACCCAAGCCAAGCATAAGTAATGTTAAAATCGCAGCTGAAACTGACATTACGCCATATAGCGGAAATTTTTTATCAGACTTTGACTTCTTGATTTTACGCTTTTTTTGAGCGCTCTCTTCAATGGGATTTTGTTTGTTATCAATACTTGTGGCTACAGAAACAGTTCTATTAGCGCAACTCAAAACTTCGGCATTTGCAGGCAAAGCTGTTGTAAGTAAAAGAAATAAAATCAATAATTTGTACATCATTATATTAGGGATCAACATGTAAACAACAAAAATTCTTAACTATTTGACTACTATCAAAGCTATGATACCTGCAATCAAGCCCAGGCCGCCGGCTACGATAGCAGCATAAGCCTGACCGGGCATATCGGTGTAACGCAAATCAACAATACCAATAATTATAGCTGCTGCGCCAAGTAATAAACCAACAAAAACAAGCAATTGCCATTCAATTCCCAAAAAAGCCAACACCGCAGCACTTAATAATATAGATAAAATTCCTACTATAAGCGCCGCCAAACCAAGTGCATCGCCCTGTTCACCGTACTTTATTTTTTTGATTTTATCTTTTAATCTTTCCTTTTTATTGGGATTTAAAGTCTTTTTATACTTTAATTCCAGCTTTTCAAGCTTAGATTTTTGAGCCTTTGAGAGCTGCTGCTCTTTTTTACTTGGTTCAATAGGAAAGTTAGCTGCCGAACTGAAAAATGTCCAAACTGCCAACAGAAAAATAAAACTAAAACTGTAACGGAGAATTGATTTCATAATTTTAGAGGATGATTATGCTCTTGGGGAATTTTAATACAATCAAAAATATGTAATATATTTCGGAATTGAATTCGAATGATCTAATTTTTATAATTTTGACCTCTAAATCTGAAAATATCGCTAGAGGATGAACAAACTATTTTACCTATTTGGGATTATCATACTCCTTTATTCCTGCAATGAAAAAAGTAGTACAAAAACAGGCTACAATTCTGTGGAAGAAATGCCTGCCCGCAATAATTTCTCTGAAAAAGACCTGCTGTACAAAGGCCAATCTGTTAAACTGACAAAACATGGCAGTTGCCGCATGGATTGCCGAAAATTGGATGCCTATGAGGTTCAGGAAGTTATTAACGTAGGAAGAATGATCAAAAGAAAATCAAACCCCAATTCCAAGCCCTGCCCTACTGTAGCTTATGAGGGAAAAACTATTGACGGACAATGGGCCCGAGTGGTTGTGGGTGCCTGTGAAGGCGATATTAGGATTGTGACTGTAATTGATTTAAATAAAGAGTGGGATTGCAATTGCAAGTAAAGCAATGTTTTCCATAAATAATCAATCAACAATCATTGTATTTCTATCCAGTTCCTGTTGACGGATATTAGCAGGCAGTTCACGATCCTCATATTGTTGCGTTCTGAGTTGAGGAATAAAGCCAGCCTCACGAATTGCCTGTTGTATGCCGTCGGCGGTAAAACGGAATGCTGCACCTGCAGCCGAAACGACATTTTCTTCAATCATGATAGAGCCAAAATCATTGGCACCTGCATGCAGACAGGCCTGAGCCACCTGCTTGCCAACTGTGAGCCAGGATGCCTGAATATTTTTAATATTTGGCAGCATGATACGACTCATAGCCACCATGCGTATATATTCGTCACCGGTAAAATCGCGACTCTTGATTTTTAATTTGGTAAGAATAGTATCCTCATCCATAAAGGGCCAGGCTATAAAAGCTATAAATCCTTTGGCATCGACAGGTTTTTCTGATTGAACATCGCGAAGCCAAACCAAATGCTCAAATCTTTCGTAATTGGTTTCAATATGGCCAAACATCATAGTTGCTGAGGTGGTAAGGTGTAGCTGATGTGCAGCGCGCATGACATCCAACCACTCGGAACCACTGCATTTACCTCTCGAAATACGCCTTCTCACTCTGTCATTCAAAATCTCTGCACCAGCACCTGGCAGGGAGTCCAATCCTGCTTTTTTAAGTGCATCGAGCACTTCTATGTGTGATTTTTTCTCCAATTTTGCAATATGAGCTATTTCGGGTGGCCCAAGGGCGTGCAATTTCAAATTTGGATAAATTTCCTTGAGTTGACTGAAGATATCAACATAAAACTGAAGACCAAGGTCTGGATGATGTCCTCCTTGTAACAAAAGCTGATCCCCACCAAATTCAAAAAGCTCATCAATCTTTTTTCGATATTCTTCAATAGTGGTTATGTAAGCCTCTTTGTGCCCTGGCACCCTGAAAAAGTTACAGAATTTGCAATTAGCAATACAAACATTGGTTGTATTGGAGTTTCTGTCAATTATCCAACTTACTTTATTTGTGGGCACATGATGAAGACGAAGTTTATTGCCAACATACATTAGCTCGGCGGTAGAAGCTTGCTCAAAAAGAAAAACACCTTCCTCAATACTTAGAAATTCTAAATTCAGTGCTCTTTGTAGTAGATTTTCGACCTGCATTTGAAAAAAAATAGATTGTGATTTAATTGTCAAAACTAAAATGCTAAACAGATAAACTCGCGTAAAGTTAAAACTATCGTTATTATTTTAATATTGAGGGTTCTAAATTTTTAATTGAAAGGAAATTTGAAAAAAAATAATGTATTGCAAATTAACTGATTTTGTCTTCATCGATTCTTTCATTTATTTGAAATTAAAACAAAAGAAAAGGCAAATATTATAGTCTTAAATAGCGATTTATGCTATCTTTGCGCTGAACAGGAAAGAGTTTTTCCAAATTTCAAAAATTGCATATTTACAGCTCTCAAAAATAATTCATTGAAATGAAATCAATTTCAAAAATTGCGTTT
>CANETR010000393.1 GCA_947441325.1 Saprospiraceae bacterium | reverse complement strand
TCTATTTTTCTTTCTTCAGGTGCAGTAGATGCTTTGGAACGTGAGATAGAAAAATATAGAAATAAAGCCTTGGATGCTATTTCAAAAGTAAATGCGGATAGCTCCAAAAAAGAAGAACTGATCTCTTTTCTGCACTTTATCATGCAGAGACAGAATTAATAAGACAACACTACTGATATTCAGACTTAAATTAATTGATTTATGTTACGTATTTTACTGCTAATTGCAGCATTCGCAATATTAAATCCAACTCTTTACAGTAAAAATCCTAATCGGGAGCATTTTACAGTTTACAACTCAAGCGGTGAAAAAATATTGCTTGACAATGAAAATGCCTTGCTCTATATAGGCCGTTTTCTACATATTGCTATTTCTGAAATGGATCGTAGTGGAATTCCAGCAAGTATTAAACTGGCACAAGGAATTTTAGAATCGGGTTCGGGGATGAGTGCTTTGGCAAAACATGCACACAATCATTTTGGCATAAAGTGCGGCGGAAGCTGGAAAGGCAAGACTTATTACCTTTGGGACGATGATGTCGAAAAATCATGTTTCAGGGTTTTTGACAAAGATGAAGATTCTTATATTGCGCATAGTGAATTTATTGCCAATCCTTACAAGAATTCTCGGTATGGATTTTTATTTAGGTTGCCTAAAACCGATTACAAGTCCTGGGCAAATGGCTTGCAAAAGGCGGGTTATGCCACATCTGAGACCTATGCCAAATCTTTGATTTCTATAATTGAACGCTATCAATTGTATAAATATGATCATCTTACTTTTAAAACAGAACTGGTAGCGGCAGGAGAAACTGATAGCATTTTTAATGTGGTAGTAGAAACAATTGTAATACCAACCGATACTACTTTTGAAGAACCACATTATGTACTTATTCCGGATCCATTTGGAAATATTAAAGATTCGGTAAGGATAATTCTAACCAAATCTATTTTCGAAATTAATGAAATTGATGCGGTATATGTACAAGTTGGAGATAATTTAGAGACAATTGCAAAGAGATATTCTTTGAGCCCTAAAAAACTTAGAAAGTTCAACGAACTGAAAAAATCACAGACATTAAGAACTGGACAGTATATTTATCTTGAACCCAAGAAAAAAAGATATACCGGATCTGAAGCCTTTCATATAGTGAGAGAGGGTCAAACCTTATTTGATATTGCCCAACATTATGGTATTCGCAGAAATGAACTATTGGGCATGAATTCAGTTTATAAATACGTTGAGCCAGCTCCTGGCACACAAATAAGATTGAAAAAAGAATCGAAAAAATAATTTAATAAAATCATAAAAAACTAAACGCAATGGATACAAGTTTTATGACGATTGACAGTAGCGAAGATATAAAAATGATTCGCGAGACTGCCCGCAATTTTGCAGATAAGTATATCCGTCCTCATTTGATGGAATGGGATGAAACCCAGTTTTTTCCAAGAGAAGTTTTTTCGAAAATGGGTGAACTTGGTTTTATGGGCGTTGTAATTCCTGAAGAATACGGAGGAACTGGTCTAAATTATCAGGCATATATTACCATTATCGAAGAAATAGCCAGGGTTTGCGGTTCTGTAGGCTTGTCGCTTGCTGCGCACAATTCTTTGGGAACGAATCATATCTACATGTTTGGTTCTGAGGAGCAGCGTATGAAATACTTGCCCAAACTTGCAAGTGGTGAAGATTTGGCATTTTGGGGCCTTACAGAAGCGAACACGGGTTCAGATGCCATGCGTATGAAATGTGTAGCTCAAAAAGATGGTGATTATTACATTATCAACGGCACCAAAAACTGGATTACTCACGGGATTAGCGGTGATGTTGGAGTAGTCTTGGTTCGTACAGGCGACTTGCTCGACAGCCATGGAATTTCTGCTTTTATCATCGAAAGAGGTTTCGAAGGATTCAGTGCAGGCAAAAAGGAAAATAAATTGGGTATGCGCGCATCTGAAACTGCCGAACTCATCTTCGACAACTGCCGTGTTCACAAAAGTCAGTTGCTTGGTAAAGAAGGCGAAGGTTTCATTCAAGCTATGAAAATTTTGGATGGTGGCCGTATTTCTATTGCATCACTTTCGCTGGGCATAGCCAAAGGCGCTTATGATGCCTCTGTTAAATATTCAAAAGAGCGAGAACAATTCGGACAACCAATTGCCAATTTTCAGGCGATTGCTTTCAAATTGGCGGATATGGCTACCGAAATTGAAGCAGCCGAATTGCTTACACGCAAAGCTGGAGCACTCAAAGATGCTCATTTGCCCGTGACAAAAATCTCAGCTATGGCCAAATATTATGCCTCGGAAGTTTGTGTAAAAGCTTCGACCGAATCCATACAGATACATGGCGGTTATGGTTACACGAAAGATTTTCCTGTGGAGAAATTTTACAGGGATTCAAAACTTTGTACCATAGGTGAAGGTACTTCTGAAATTCAAAAATTGGTTATTTCGAGAAATATCATGAAGGAGGCTTAGTGCCTAATGACAAATTTTATTGTGCCGTCTCAATTATTTTGAGGCGGCATATTTTTTTATGCCAAAGGTAACTCAACATAAAATTCACTGCCAACTCCTTCTGCCGATTTGAAATAAATTTGACCTTTTGCCGATTCAATAATCCCTTTAGACATTGTAAGACCAATGCCTGTTCCCGAAGTTTTTGTGGTAAAATAGGGGCTGAAAATATTCTCTTTTCGGTTTTCGGGAATGCCGATACCATTATCACTTACTTTGATAATAGCAAGATTTCCAGATTTGTAAAGACTCACTTCTATTTTTCCCTGCTGTTCATCAGGAATTGATTGAATGGCATTTTTTATCAAATTATTCAATACCCTTGTTATTTGTTCGCTATCGGCCAGAATAGAAAGTGCTTCATCCGGAACTGACAAATCCATGTGTATGTGTTCTTCAACCTTGAATAGGTCGTAAACTTCCTCTACTAATTTATTTAATACAAAAACATCGTTTTGAGGAGTGGGCATTTTGGCAAAACTCGAAAATTCAGAGGCAATATTCGAAAGGATATCGATCTGAGTAATAAGGCTCTTAGAGATTTTTTTTATCATATCCCTTGCCTTTTCCGGATCTTTTTCTGACGCCCTTTCAAGCATTTGGATCTGCAATTTCATTGGCGTAAGCGGATTTTTGATTTCGTGGGCTACCTGTCGGGCCATTTCTCTCCATGCAGACTCTCTCTGGGTTCTGGCCAGTTCACGACTAGATGCTTCCACCTGTTCAATCATTAAGTTGAAACGATTTATAAACTCAGTAATATCCTCATCGCGGCTTTTCCAATCTATTTTTTCATTTTTGCCACCAACCTGTATTTTGCGAAGTTTATCGCCTATTATTGATAGCGGTCGGGTAACCGACT
>CANETR010000392.1 GCA_947441325.1 Saprospiraceae bacterium | reverse complement strand
CATGGGTGTTGCCATTGGAATTCTGGTTGGCAGAGAAGCTGCCGACTTATGTTTAAAAAGCCTATAATTATGAAGTTTCTTTTTTGGGTGTTATTATTAACATTATTCACAACAGCAAACCCGCTCTATGCTCAAAAAAATAGGGTTAAGCTTTGCCTGCATGATAATCCAAAACTATCGGCCTCTTTCGATTTGACTTATTATTGGTGGGATCCTTACCATATTTATGTTGATGGCAAAATATTAAACCCCGATGGTGTAAAAAAAGAGTATTATCTCAAAACCGATCCGCCTTATGATTACTGTTTTATGCTTAAAACAGGCAAGCAAGCTTTTAAAGTTGTTTCACTGTTCAATGACAGTATTCATTTCGACTTGGACCTTCAGAAAGATGAAACAATTATTTTTCAGGATTATGTAAAGGATTATTATAAAATTGCCTCAAAATCTGAAAAACTAATTGCTGACCTTAAGTCAGGAGATAAATTGACAGTACATTTTTCTAAATTTATAAATAATGAATTCGAGGGCCTTAGAATTGATTTAACTGTAGATGAAAAAGGTGACGCGAAGGTAATCGCAGTAAACAGAAAAACACTGAACCCGGAAAAAAACCTTATAAATTATAAAAATTTTAAAGAGGCCTTCAATCAGATTGAGGATGCGGCGGCCCTTCTGTCAAAACCTTCAGAGACAGGTTATGTAGTCACAATTCGCAAAAACAGGCTGGTAAAAGAGTATAAGGGGAAGGCAGATTCTGCTAAAATTGCACAACTCTTCGGCAAATTGAAAAGCTGTCTAAATGTCAAAATTCAAACAAATTAAATCTTTTGTTTGAATTTATTTGTTTTATTCATTTGCAATTGTCAAAAGTATTGCCCATATTTGGAGACTGAAATAAATCAGTAACCCATGAACGGCAAATATGACAAGATTCTGAAAGAAAATCTTGAAGAAATTTTTTTACCCCTTGCAAAGAAAATTCTAAGGCTAAAATTCGATACGGCTGAGGAAATTCCCGATGACTTACAGTATACTAAGGAGCTGAAACCCGACTTTCTGAAACGCATTCTGCATGAAGATTCCACTCAGAATTATATCTTGCACATAGAGTTTCAGACTAAAGACGATAAAAGAATGCACAAAAGGATGCTGAAATATTACAGCATGCTTTATGACAAGTATGACTTGCATATTTACCAAATTGTGTTCTATCTGGGCAGAGGGGAATCGAAAATGATAAGGCAACTGAATCACAGACAGCTTAAATTCAAATACAAAATTGTAGAGTTGAATAAAATTCCTTACAAGCGCTTCCTCAATTCAAATATACCCGAAGAATTTATTCTGGCTATTTTGGCAGATTTCCAAAATACAGACAAAGAAAGTGTCATCTCAAAAATTTTAACTAAAATTGAATCGAGCGAAAATGGAACTTTTTATAAACATAAAATTGTTACTCAACTTGACGTTATTTCCAGTCTAAGAGACTTACAATTAATTGTTCAAAAACTAACAGATAAAATTATGGCATTCGACTACGATATCAAAAAAGATCTGCGCTACAAACAGGGTAAGAAAGAAGGTAAAGAAGAAGGGCTTGAAAAAATGATTCTCGCATTACTCAAAGATGGAAAATACAGCCTTGAGGAAATTGCTAAAATTTCCGGACTGTCTTTGGACAAAATTCTTTTGCTAAAAAAGACATTAAAAACGAATTGATAATTTTATTCTAATTATGGCATTCGACTACGATATCAAAAAAGATCTGCGTTACAAACAGGGCGCCAAGGAACGTGAGAAAAATATGATTACAGCAATGCTAGAACTGAAAAGATATACAATTGAGGAGATTGCTAAAATTTCGAAACTAAAAATCGAAGATATTCTCAAAATCAAAAAAAGTCTCGAGCAGGAAAAATAAGCCGCGCTTAAAAATCAAAATCCCTCAAATCATGTGATTTGAGGGATTTTGATTTTTATATAATTTACACTATTTCAAAGCATTCAAACTTTCTTCCAATCTGCTGAGCATCGATGGAATTTCATCTGCAGGGCAGGTGCCAACTGAAAGTCGGTACCAATTTGAATCTCTTGATGCGCCAAAGGCATAAAAAGGTACTATGGCCAGTTTTGCCTCGTCCAAAAGATAAGAAGTAACATCGGCGGTATTTTCCAATAGCTTACCCGCTGCCGTTGTTTTACCTTTTAGGTCGAATTGTACAGTGAGGTAAATGGCAGCCTGCGGAGCGATGGCATCGACCTTATGCCCCATCGATTTTAGATTTTGAAGGCCATCATAAATGGCACGAAGTCTCAATTCCAGTTCGCCTCTGATGGTCATCAGGTAGGCCTCCACATTCGTATCCTGCTCCAAATAAACTGCACTAGCTACCTGCTCTGCCTTGGCTGCCCAGGCACCTACATGCGAGAGAATGGATTTCATCTTGTCAACTATGTATTTTGGCCCCACGGTCCACCCTACTCTAACGCCAGTTGCAGCAAAGGCTTTCGATAATCCGTCAATAAAAATGGTATAGGGTCTCAGCGCGGGATTTAAAGTGACTGGGTCATGATGAAAAGTATCGCCATAGGTCAATGTCCAATAAATCTGGTCGTACATGATATAAAGTGGCTTGCGACCTGCTTGCGCTCTTTTTACATTTTCTTCAATCACCAGATCGCAAATTTCTTGCAGACCTTCTTTACTGAATACGGTTCCGGTTGGATTAAGTGGCGAACAAAGTGCCAAAAGTGCCGCCTCGCCGATGTGCGGAGCAATCATAGCCGCTGTAGGCATAAAATTCGTCTCAGGCGTTGTTTCAATCAGGAGTTGCTGTGCATGAGAGAGGTGGCAATAGTGATTGTTGTTCCAGGATGGTACCGGAAAAATAACTTTCTCGCCCGGATCGACAATTGCCTGATACAAGGCGTAAATAAGTGGTCTTGCGCCACCTGCAATCAGTACTTCGTCATTGGCATTGTATTCCAGTCCCTGTCTTTTCATCAAAAAAGAAGCAACAGCCTGACGCAATTCGGCAATACCATTACCCGCGGGATAGTTGGTATGTCCTTGTCGGTATGCTTCAATGATAGCTTCTGTAAGTTCAGTAGGAATAGGAAAAAGCTTGGGGTCGAAATCGCCAATGGTAAAATTGTAAATCTTCTCTCCTTGTTTTATTTTCTCGTTAATCTCACCCGCAAGTTTTATAATCTCCGATCCGATGAGATTTTCAGCCATTTTTGAAGCTAGCATCTTATTATGTTATGTGATTCTTAAATTTAACCCTCAAGGCCACCTGCCTACTGAGCGTAAAGGTAAGTTTTTCAATAGTTATATTAAAACCTTTTTGATATTTAGGGGAGGTTGAATCTTTAATCTTTGATCGGTT
>CANETR010000391.1 GCA_947441325.1 Saprospiraceae bacterium | reverse complement strand
GCATACTCAAGGGGACATCATCTCAGCCAGGAGTTGGATTTCAAAAGTACCTGGACAACATATCTTGTAAACCCCCAAGGTTTGGAATTGTTTTCTGCTGCCGAAATGGATCAAACATGGACCAAGCCTTTGTACCAAATTAATGTTCCATTAGGCTTTTATTGGGGTGCATTAAGCGGGCTCAATACAGGCCTTTCCGTTTGGCTCCTCACCCAAAGCGCTTTGCAGGAAGCACAGGCTAAGCCAGAATTACATGATGTTTTTAAAATGTTTAACAAATATTCCAAACAAATGTATCCTGAAACTGCTGAGGCTGCATATAGCATTTTTCATGAAGGATTAAACGCTGAAAACATCCTTAAATTTCCGGTAAGTATTTATGGCGCAGCCAACAAACAAAATCAGGCTCGATATATTGCCATTTGCAATGCCTATGCTAATCGAGGCGCAGCAATGGATGATGTGTTCTCGGCCACTCAGGGACAGGTTTATCAACGCGAAAACCAAACGGGATACAATGATGCAGGATGGAATATCGAAGAAGGAAATTATGAGCGATGGTTAACACAAATCAATCCAGATTCTACTTCAATTGGTCTATTCAGAGTTAGGGGTCTTATTGATTCAAGCTCATCAAAGTACGACCGATTTGCTCGTTCTTTTGAAAACAGCAGCGGAAAAAATACCATGTATTTTAAATTCCATTCCGATCTATTCAGCCTTGCCGCTCCGGATAGTTTGACATTTAAAATTACCTGGCTTGATAAAAACCAAAATTCGACTTGGGCAATGAATTACTATAATGTATCGGGTTTACAAACTGCACTCAGTATTACGGGCCTCGGTGACAATCAATGGAAAACAAGCAGCGTGACCATACAAAATCCTATTTGTAATCAAAGTGGACTTTTAGGTGCTGATTTTATTCTGGTCAATACTGATAATATCGATGATATTTTTCACGGTATTGAGGTTGACATCACGAGAACTAACACTTCAACTTCCATCAATAATCTTTATGAAAGCCCTGAATCATTGATTTTCCCCAACCCAACATCCTCTGTTTTTTATTGGGATGAAAATATCCTAACTGATGAAATAAATATTTACAATATGAATGGGCAATTGCTTTCCAGTGTCACGAAACCAATAAGCAATTTAATTAGCTTATTAAACTTTGAAAAAGGGCTTTATTATATTGAATTCATAAAAGAGAAAAGGATAATTTTTGTAAGTAAAATATTAAAAGAATAAGTGTTATTACAGACTTATAAATATATTGTTAAGCAGCTAAATATAAATTACGCCCTTCGCACTCCACGTTATTCAAATTTTTGGCATTTTTGCAATTTTGCTGCCGATTTATAGTTTTTTTTATATCTTTGTATTAAATTTATAAAATCATCGCAACAAATAAATTACATAGCAAAAGTATCATTGAGCATTTCAAAAGCAAAACAGTTTTTGGAACCCAGGATATTATTGAATTTTACGATCAATTTGAAAAGGAAATAAAACCTGCAACAATAAATTGGCGGGTTTACACATTGGTACAAGATGGCCTTTTACAACGCATAGGCAGAGGAAAATATAAAGTTGGCGAAGGCAGAAAATTTTTTCCCGAAATTTCATCGCACACAAAATCTATTTTCAAAAAGCTTAAAGCAGCATTTCCCTATTCGAATTTTTGTGTTTGGAACACTTCAGTTCTTAACGAATTTATGCAACATCAGCCTAATAAATTTTTCATTTTAGTAGAAACAGATAAAGAAACAATCAATTCAGTTTTCTATTTTTTGAGAGACTCTGTAAGTTTTCGGAAGAAAAAATCGGTTTTCATTGAGCCCTCAAATGATATTTTTGAAAAATACATAGTAAATGAAAAAGAAGTCATAATTGTAAAATCACTTGTTTCGGAAGCGCCAATACAAAATATTAACAAAATTGAAACAGTAACTTTAGAAAAAATATTGGTGGATATTTTTTGTGATGATGTAATTTTTTCGGCTCAGCAGGGCGCTGAAAAGCGAATTATATTTGAAGAAGCGCTTAAGAAATACACCATCAATCAAAGTAAAATGCTTCGTTATGCTGACAGACGGAGAAGAAAAAAAGACCTGAGTAATTTTATAAAAACAATTTCAAATTTATGGCAGCAATAATACATAAATGCCATTTTATAGTATGATTGATTTAAACAAAATATCAGTTGAATGGCTAAATAAGGTGTCAAAAGAGCATCGTAATGCGGACAAAATCTTAGCAGAAAAGGTTATCCGTGCCTTGTTGCTATTGGAGGGTCTCGCAAAAAATAAACTGTCCTTTGTTTTTAAGGGTGGAACGGCTTTAATGTTACATTTTAATTCAACAAAAAGACTTTCGATAGATATTGATATTGTCTTGCCAAATGATTCTGATAGCAGCAAATGGAATAATGAGTTGGAAACTGTTTTAGAGGCAATCAAAGAAGAACAAGGTTTTTTAAGAAAAGAGCTACAAAATAGAATTACAACTACAAAAATCAAAAAAGAACATTACAAATTTTTCTACACGCCTCTGCATAAAACAAATAAAGATGAAGAATATGTATTGTTAGATATCCTCCATGAAGAAATAAATTATAAAAACCTCATTTCATTACCAATTAAATCGGACTTTGTACCAATCATTGATCAGACATTGAGCGTAAATGTACCAAGTTTGGAAGATATCTTGGGAGATAAACTCACGGCTTTTGCTCCAAATACAACAGGTATTCCATATTTCAAAAATGAGGATAGTATGAGTATGGAAATTATCAAGCAACTTTACGATATCGGTAATTTGTTTGACATAGTTACAGATTTAGAGACTATTAAAACGACCTTTTGTCTTTTTGCAAGAACGGAAATTGATTATCGCAATTCAGAAAATATAACAGAACAAGATGTTTTAGATGATATTTATCAAACATCTCTTTGCATAGTAAGCAGAGGAGCAGATGGTAAAGGTAATTTTGAGGCATTGCAAAATGGTATTTTGAGAATCAGCCGATTTATTTTTTCTGAAACTTATCATATTGAAAAAGCAATTGCACATGCTTCAAAAGCGGCATATCTTTCGACAATAATACTACACAATGCATCATCAATTGCTAAGTTTGAAAATCCACTTCAATTAAAAGATTTGCAAATTAAAGCTCCATTCAATAACAAATTGAATAAACTCAAAAAGTCCAACCCTGAAGCGTTTTTCTATTGGTACAAAATTTATGAATTTAGAAATAAAACTGAATGACAGAATCTAACAATTTCGTAGGTTAATGAATTATAGACAACAAACACAAATTACTGATAATTGCCTATATTTGTGGTCGCTGTTTATAATTACCAAAAATTTGAACCATGAAAAAAAATAAAGGCCTG
>CANETR010000390.1 GCA_947441325.1 Saprospiraceae bacterium | reverse complement strand
TGTGCAGGCATTTTGGTTGAATTATTTAGTCAATTATTACAGAATCGGCAAAAAGACAAGTTATTACAGCGCAATTATTTTTGTGCTAGTCACAGTTAGTTTTAATAGTAAGGGAGTTTTAAACAGTTCGCTTTTTTCAAGTTTGTTAATGATTGCTGCGATTCAACAATATTTTAAAGCCTACGACAATAAAAATACCGTAAAAGAAATTTTCAATGCAGCTTTTTTCTGCGCTACTGCAGTGATTCTTAATCCACAAACTATTGTTTTTCTGATATTTGCCATTGCATCCTGGTTAAAGGTCAGAAGTTTTAACACAAAAGAGTTTTTTATAATTCTGCTTGGACTTTTATTGCCTTTTTATCTCATTGGTACCTACATGTATCTGAATGACAATTTATTGAAATACATAAACTATCAGTTTGGATATTTTGCTTTGATTAAAACGACTATAAATGCTAATTTGATTTTTTGGATCCTAATTTCCGGTATCGGGCTTCTTTCCCTTATCAGTATTATAAATTTTCAACGCATCAAAGCCAAAACCAATATCAGGGAACAGAAGTATATCGATTTGATGTTTTATCTGCTATTCTTTTCTTGCTTTTTTTGGATTGGAAATAGTAACATTGATGCCAATAGCTTGAGCTTACTTGGACTTCCTTTATCTGTTTTAATCAGCCTGAATCTTCAGTCAATCAAAAATCAGCGATTAGCGGAACTTCAATTTTTTGTTCTGCTTGCTGTCGCCATTCTAGCCAATTACGGAGAGCAGATTTTTAAGATCTTTGGACTCTAAAATCAAGGTTTTTAATAATTTTTGTTACTTTTAGATTACTAAACACAAGTTGAGCATGGCAAAGGAATATAAATATAAAACACTGGGAGAATTCTATCCCTACTATTTGACAGAACACCAGGATCCTATTAGCAGGACGCTGCATTTTATTGGAACCGGAGGCTTTATTTTTATTTGCATTTTTGCAATACTAACTCAAAATTGGTGGCTTTTGTTGCTGGCGCCAGTTTGCGGCTATGGATTTGCATGGGTCGGACACTTTGTGTTCGAAAAAAATAAACCGGCCACCTTTATTTATCCGGCGTTTAGTCTGGCTTCAGATTTTGTCATGTTTTATCATATCCTTACACTTCAGATTGGCAAAAAACTGAAGGAGGCTAGAGAGAAGATTGGATAAAAAAAGCGGGCAAAGCCCGCTCTAAGTTTATTTTTCTGATTTCTTATTTTTATTCCAAGGTCTTCCATAGTTCTTTTTCTTTTTCTGACCCTGATTGTCCTTATTCGGCTGATGCCCTTTAACCTTGTTGACCACAACAACAGGACCTTTGAGGCTGATGGCTTCGCGGTTTGCTGCTCTTGTTGTTATGAATGGATGATTATCCACCAAAGGAATTTCCATTTTAATCAGCTTCTGAATATCAGCTACGAAAGGACGTTCCGTTTCGTCGCACAAGGTAATTGCAGTTCCTTTAACCCCTGCGCGGCCGCTTCGTCCGATGCGGTGGACATAGGTTTCGGGTACATTAGGTACTTCGAAATTGAACACATATTCCAATTCTTCTACATCAATTCCACGGGCTGCAATATCTGTCGCCACTAGGATTCTGATTTTAGAAGCTTTGAACTGTGAAAGTGCCAATTGGCGTGCCTGCTGCGATTTATTGCCATGAATTGCCTCTGCTTTGATACCAGATTGATTCAGAAATTTTGCCAGCTTATCAGCTCCGTATTTTGTACGGGTGAACACCAGTGCACGTCCCTGCAGTTCGTTTTGCAAGAGGTGAAGCAGCAGGTGTTTTTTCTCTTCAGCATCGGTAAAATAAAGCTGTTGATCGATGAGCTCAGTAGTAGATGAAACAGGTGTTACCGATACATTTACAGGATCTGTCAAGATACTATTGGCCAGGTCGATGATGCTATCTGGCATAGTTGCCGAGAAAAACAGCGACTGACGTTCTGTAGGGATGATTTTCAATAATCTGCGCACATCGTGTATGAAACCCATGTCGAGCATGCGGTCGGCCTCGTCGAGCACAAATATTTCCAAATGTTTCAGGTCTATAAGTCCTTGTCCGTGCAAGTCGAGCAGACGGCCCGGTGTAGCTATAAGCACATCAACCCCTTTACGGATTGCGGCAACCTGTGGAGACTGACCCACACCGCCAAAAATAACGGTCTGCCTGATTTGGGTATTTTTCCCGTAAATATCAATCTGTTCGGCAATCTGAATGGCAAGCTCCCTTGTGGGAGTCAGTATCAGTGCTCTGATTTTTTTTGGTTTTTGGTTTTTGTCACCGCGTTCCTGCAAAAGCTGGATGATTGGCAGTGAAAATGCAGCTGTTTTTCCGGTTCCGGTCTGTGCGCAGGCCAAGAGGTCGCGCTGCTGAAGTACTTCGGGAATTGCCTGTGACTGAATTGGAGTGGGAGTGGAGTATCCTGCTTCTTTTAATGCGTCGAGGATGGGCGCAATCAGATTTAAATTGTCAAAAGTCATAAACTGTGTTATCAGGAATTGAAGAGGCTTTCGAGGGAAAAAATCTTTAAAGTCAATTCCTGCATTTTAATAATAAAGAAAAGGGTAGCTGTTAAAAAATAAGACAGATTTATTTTGGAAAACCAAATTACCCTCAACTTTCATCATTTCGTCACGCTACAGCATTGCAAAGATAGGGAATATAATTAAGACTTTATTAGATTATCAGATTTTCAGAAGTCAGAAGTCGGCTTTTTTTAGATTTGACTATATGAATACAGACGCTAGACTACAGACACTAGACTACAGACACTATAATACAGACGCTAGACTGCAGACTATAGACTACAGGCGCTAAACCAGAGATTGCAGACCTTTCAACTTTTATAATCATATCTGCTTCGATATAAAAAAAACGGACACTCTACAAGAATGCCCGTTTGAGAAAATTACTTAGTACCATTGCCTAGTACAACTTATGTTTTTTCGATGAATTGTTCCAGCCAGCCTGGCTTTCATATTTTACGAAATAGATTTTGATATAGGCCTGGCTTTCATATTTTACAAAATAAACCTTCTTTTTTGCCTGGCTCTCATATTGTGTAAAATACCATTTGCCGTCGTTATTTCCAGCCTGACTTTCGTATTGTACTTTGTAAACTTTCAAATCGGCTTGGCTTTCATAATCGACAACAAAGACTTTAACATCTGCCTGACTTTCATATTCTACAGAAAATACTTTTTGGGCAAAAATTCCGGTTGAAAGCAGCATTAGCGCTGCGAATAAGATTAGTTTTTGCATGACTTAAGTTTTTAAAAAGTTATTAGATTTATTATAGTATCAAGTATCAAGTATCAAGTATCAAGTATCAAGTATCAGGTATCAGGTATCAAGATTTTTTTACTAGACTTG
>CANETR010000389.1 GCA_947441325.1 Saprospiraceae bacterium | reverse complement strand
TAATACAAGATCATGAAACGCACCATGTTGGACAATAAGCGTATATCTTAGATTAAATGCAATAGATCCGCCTAAATAAATAGGTTGGTAAATTTATCCCATGCGTGAGGAAAACACCCACTGAAATGGGCTAAATCCTACTGAACCAAATAGCTTTTCCCCAATACTCCAGTTATTTCTAATTTTTTCCACTTCATAGGAAGTTTTGAGGGCAATTGTACAATACCTTTTTCCGTAATGTCAAGCCCCCCAAATCCCATTAGGACCGATTGTAAAATACCTCCAGCTCCAGTTCCAAAATATGGATTGGTGCCTCCTTTGGTTTCTGCAATCACTCTAAATGGTGGATTTAAATTAGGTTGATAAGCATCCTTAAAATAATTATATGCATTTTCTGTCTCTCCTAATCTAGCATATAATAATGCGAAAATAGCTTGTGTCATAGCAGGCGTTCCTTGATTAGGCACTCTAACGGAGTAATAGTCCAAATCTCTTTTTACTTGTGCTTTATCTGTAATTGTTTTTAAAGGAAATGCTAAAAGGTTTACATCTGCTTGTTTGATGCCCTCCCCTTTGTAGGATGCATGTTCTTGAGTAATTGTTGCACCATTTTGATCTTGCATTGTCAAAATTGGAATATTTTTTGCGACCAAAGCCCAATCTAGTTGTTGAGGGTATCCTAAGATGAGTGCTGCTTTGTTTGCTGCCTCCAAATTGGCAATCGCTGCTGCGTTAGTAAAAGCATTATTGTCAACATTTTCTGCCCACTCATCTGCTGCTACTACATTATTTATTTCAAATCTTCCTGGGCCTTTTCTTTCTACTCTACTCGTCCAAAAATTAGCTGTTTCTTTTAATAAAGGCCAACCAATTTCCTTCAACCATTCTTTGTCTTGAGTGACCAAGTAGTAATTCCAAGCAGCAAATCCAACACAAGCTGTAATATGATGCTCAAAAGGACCGCTTAATGCCCAAACAGGAGTTTCTTCAACGCCTGTGCCAGCACTTTCCCAAGGAAACATAGCACCTTTATACCCATGATTGAACGCATTTCTTTTGGCAGCATTCAACCTATCAAAACGATATTGTATCATCGACTTCGCCATTTCTGGTTGTAATAATAATAATGGAGGATACATCCATAATTCAGTGTCCCAAAATACGTGTCCATTGTATCCAAGTCCTGATAAGCCCATAGGAGAGGGACTTAAATTTGAACCAGGTCGAACAAATGAATATAAATGATACAACATACTTCTAACATCCTGTTGCGCTTGTTCATCTCCTTCGATTCGAATATCACTTTTCCATAAATCAGCCCACGCCGACTGATGGTGTTGAATCAATCTCTCCTTACCCTCAAGTTTAGCAAAAATGGTTAATCTTTCTGCTTCATTTAAAGGATCGTTATGTTGTGCAGATGTGATTGAACTTCCAGCGATTGAAAAATTATATTTTGTACCTGCTTTCATTTTTCTTGTAAACTTCATCAAGTGCATGTTATTATCCCACATTTCATGAATCACCCTTGGCTCTGCTCCATGTGGCTCACTAAATAAAAATGTATTGGATGCGCTCATAGTGAGCTTGCCTGTGGGACTTTTCGCAGTAGATGTCAAAAGACTAATCACTACGTGCGGTCTATCAATTTCGTTATAATAGTTTTGAACCTCTTTTAAAGCGTCTGGAGCTTCCATCACACTTGAAGCACCAAGTTCAAAATCTTTTTTTGCTGTAATTACCACATCCATTAACACCGTGAATGGCAATTGTCTTAATGAATAATAGGTATAGCTCACCGTAGCTTTATCACCATACTCGAAACTTGTTGTAAAGCTTGCCTCTTTCATATTCAAGCTTTGCATCATTTCTTGAACATTATTTGCCTGAAGCTCTGCGCCATCAATGCGTACTTGCATGTTTAATAAATTGAAACTACGCAGAAAATTACTTACCCGGCCTCTTCCATATAAATCGTAGGCGCCAGCCAAAATAACATCTTTTACTTTGAATGGATCCTGAGAGGACACTACGCCAATCATCCCATTAGCAACAGTTACACCGTAATAATTTTTTGTATCCCAGTTTTTAGCACTTATTTTCCATGGATCAATGGCTTGTGCTTGTACACAATAGATAGAAATGAAACATAAAATGATTGAAATCTTTATTCTCATGGATGATTTTTTGAATTTTGTAATATATAAATATAATTAAAACGCTTCAATTTAAGTGTTATAAAGGAATTAAACTAGTTATTGAGATTTTAAGCCTTAAGACGCTTCATATTTCATCTTTCATAGTCTATTATTATAGCCAATGAGAATGCGCTGAAGTGGGGGTAAGCTTAAGTGTCCAATTGCATTTTTAGATTTATTGATTAACTTCAATACTACAAATCATCTACCAAAATAATGAAAAAGATTATAATCCTATTGCTTGCGTTTGCACCATTTCTTGCTTTTACTCAAAATATCCCAATGACTTTTCATAATGGTTCTTTTTCCTCAATTTATTTAAACATTCCAGGAATTATGAATCCTAATTTATCACCTAAATCTAATAGTGGAGTAAGTTTGGATGTGGGTCAAGTAGTTTATTTCTTCCCAAAAGGTAAAAACAATAAAAAAGAAATTTTATTTATAGTAAGTCCTACTTGGAAAGAAGATACGATTATTCAAATAGATGAAATTATCAAAAAACGTAAAAAAGATTTAGGTTATTAAATAAATCAATGCGTGAGGAAAACACCCCCTGAAATCGGTCCAAATCGGTTGATTTCGGTTTTGTGAAAAAATAAACCATTAAAAATCAAGGACTTACGTTAAATCGTGGGTCCTTTGTTGTTTTTGCGTGAGGTTTGTATCGTTTCTTCCAAAAATATGAACCTTTAATCCTGAAATTTCTATTGACTTCATGAAAATAAAAAGTAAATTAGTATTAGCGTATAATCCTACTATATTCTTTTTTTGATTCTATATTGAATTTGCTAATATTTCAAACAAATATTTATGCCAACAATTAAAGATTTATTAAAACAAAAAAATAGAAAACTCATCACTGTTTCTTGCTCAGTAAGTATTTTTGATGCTTTAAAAATTATGGCTGAAGCCAATATTGGGTGCTTAATTATTTTAGAAAGTGATAAGTATGTAGGTATGTTTACAGAAAGAGATTATGCGCGAAAAATTGTATTAGAAGGTCGTTCTTCAGATAAAACTACTGTTAATGAAATTATGATATCAGACATACCTATATTAAATATGAATGATTCTATTGAACAATGTAGTAAAATAATGACCGAAAATACCATAAGGTATTTACCTGTTTTTGAAAATAACCAATTGGTCAATGTGATTAGTCAAAGTGATATAATTAAACATACTATAGACGCTCAAAAGTCACTTATTG
>CANETR010000388.1 GCA_947441325.1 Saprospiraceae bacterium | reverse complement strand
TCAAAACTTGCCAACACCAATATTTATGAAGCACTCAACATTGTAGGCAACAGAGCTAAAACAATCGCCGTTGAACTAAAAAGAGAACTTCATGCAAAATTGGAAGAATTTGCGTCTGCTACCGATACTTTGGAAGAAGTACATGAAAATAAGGAGCAGATTGAAATCTCAAAATTTTATGAGCGTCTGCCTAATCCATCAACTATTGCCCTGCACGAGTTCATGGATGAAAAAATCTCTTTCAATCCGAAAGAAGAGGCTTAATCTCCTATTATATCTTATTCTATTAAAGCAAAACCTGTTTACGGGTTTTGCTTTTACAGTTTATAGTGGATTTATTCTTCAACCAATACAATAAATCCTAAGATTTGGCATTATCCATAAAATCAATTTTAAAAAGAATATTGCCATGAAAAGATTTACTAGCACTGCTTTAGTGCTCGCCATGCTGGCGCTAGCAGGAAGTTGTATAAGCCTTAACGCTGCTTTGGATACTAAGATTCGCAATGGAAACAGCGCAGATCATAATGTTACCAAGTTGGACAAGATAGTAATTGAGGGGCCTGATAATGCCGTGAAATACATCGATCGTTTCAAAGCAATTGCTGTTGCTGAAATGAAACGAACCGGGGTGCCTGCCAGTATAAAACTCGCTCAAGGCATTTTAGAATCGGGATATGGCAGCAGTGAGCTAGCAAAAAAGGCTAACAACCATTTTGGGATGAAATGCGGCAGCCAGTGGAACGGCAAATCTTACAAACATCAGGGCTCCTGTTATCGTGCCTACCCTAGTGCCGAAATATGCTACAAAGAACATTCCGAATTTCTGAAAAGAAAGCATTATGAGGGCTTGTTCAAACTTAAAAAGACTGATTATAAAGGCTGGGCCAAAGGCTTGCAAAAAGCAGGTTATGCCACTGACAAAAATTACCCCTCTAAATTAATAGAATTGATTGAGCGATTTAAGCTCTACAAGTTTGATCAACTTGGATAAATATTCCATTTAAAGCTTTTTTTTAACTTTCAATAAAAACTGAAAGCTATTTAATCTGTTCTTATTATAATGCACAAATAAATTCATAAATTTGCAAGAATTTTAAAAGAGCTTATAATGAATCATAACAGTATAGAAACAGTGTTGTTAGACAAGAATCTTGACGCTGATCTCAAAGAAATAGCAAAGAAGGTATCGCTTAATGAACGAATCAGCGATGCAGAGTGTAACCATCTTTTTGATAAGGCACCTTTAGGCTATTTAGGCGTGCTGGCAAATTATATCAGAGAAAGGAAAAACGGCAATAACACTTATTTTAACCGCAATTTTCATGTTGAACCGACCAATATTTGTGTTTACACCTGTACCTTTTGCGCTTATTCGAGACTAATTAAACAAAGAGAGGAAGGATGGGAACTGAGCATAGAGCAGATTTTTGACAATATCAAAAAATACGATGGTATTCCTGTAACTGAGGTTCACATCACCGGAGGAGTTGTTCCGAAGCAGGATTTTGCATTTTATACCGAACTTTTTAGAAAAATAAAGTCGCATCGTCCCGATTTACATATCAAGGCACTCACCCCTGTTGAGTACCATTATATCTTCAAAAAGGCTAAGCTAAGTTATGAAGAAGGCATGCGTAGCATGATTGAAGCCGGCTTAGATTCTATGCCTGGTGGTGGTGCAGAAATATTTTATCCCGAGATCAGAGATCAAATTGCTGGAGGAAAATGCAGCGCTGAACAATGGCTTGAATTGCATGAGATTTTCCATAAAATGGGCAAAAGGTCAAATGCTACAATGCTTTATGGACATATCGAATCTTATTGGCATCGTGTTGACCACCTTAGACAATTACGTGAGCTGCAAGACAAAACCGGCGGATTTCAAACATTTATACCGCTAAAATTCAGAAATAAAAACAATCAGCTCTCTCATGTTCCGGAAGTTAGCGCAATTGAAGACCTAAGGAATTATGCCATCAGCAGAATATACCTCGATAATTTTGATCACATAAAGGCTTATTGGCCTATGATTGGAAGAACTCTTGCACAGCTCTCAATGGCTTTTGGCGTGGATGATATTGATGGTACTATTGATGACAGTACAAAAATTTACTCCATGGCTGGCGCCGAAGAACAAAGTCCGACCCTTAGTACCGAAGAATTGGTAAACATGATCAAATCTGTAGGCAGAAGGCCCATTGAGCGAGATACCCTCTACAATGAAATTCGTGATTATCAGGATTATGATTTCAGTAATGATAAAAAGATCGGCTTTCTTGAACTACCTGTGATTCAATAATAGAAAAATATCGACCTTAATACTGATGATAATTAAGGCTGTTAGTAAATCTTAATACGATTATAAAGCTTTAAAATTTGCTGCTTTAATCGAAAGCAATGGATAAAAAAATTAAAATATCGGCCGTTTCCTACTTAAACTCAAAGCCATTTTTGTACGGTCTTTTCAGAAATGATTTTGACAAGACTTTTAGTTTGGCACTTGATTATCCTTCAGAATGCGCAAGAAAACTAATAAATCGTGAGGTAGATTTGGGCCTTGTACCGGTTGCTGTAATACCAGAAATTGAAAATGCTCAAATTATTTCTGACTTCTGTATTGGAGCAGATGGGCCTGTAAAAACTGTCTGCATTTATGCTGAATTGCCTCTTGAGGAAATCAAAGAAATATATTTGGATTATCAGTCAAGAACCTCTGTTCAACTGCTCAAGGTTTTGCTAAAAAAATACTGGATGCTTAGTCCAAAACTTATCGATTCGCCAAAAGATTACATCAACAAAATTAAACAAAACACAGCTGCTCTGGTCATTGGCGACCGTACGATTGGATTAGAACAAAGGTTTCCATATGTTTATGATCTATCTGAGGCTTGGAAAAAATATAGCGGGATGCCATTTGTATTTGCTGCCTGGGTAAGCAATGGCAGTTTACCACAAGAGTTTGTTCACAATTTCAATGCCTGCCTTAAAGATGGGGTTTCGAGAATTCAGCAGGTAGCGCAATTGTTTCAATCTTCACATCTCAATTTTGACGTACTCGAATATTATAGTAAGTTCATCTCTTATGAGCTTGATAGTCAGAAAACTACGGGTATGTATAGATTTTTGTCGGAAGCAAAGGAGATATAAAATATCTGAAGTTTACAAAGTAAATTCATTAAAGGACAAAAAAATAGGATTGCTTGAGCTAAGCAATCCTATTTTAATTTTATGAAAACTATGTTAACTAGTTCATTGGTATGGTATAACGGAAACCTACGTTCAAGCCACCCATTACATTGTAAGCAGGTTGTCTCTCAACAAAAGGAGCAGAAGCAATTACCTGTGAAGGATAAATCAAAGCTGCATCAAGGTCTTCAGAGTTCAAGTTACCTGAAAGGTGAAGCATGAAGG
>CANETR010000387.1 GCA_947441325.1 Saprospiraceae bacterium | reverse complement strand
TGCAATTCACCATGTTGTTCATAACGATAAACAGTCCCAAACTCAGCAATTCTCAAAGGTAATTCCTTGTATGAGTGCGGCTTATTGGCAAAAATTTCGCAGTGATGGGGACAATTCATAGGTTTGAGCATGAACTCCTCTCCTTCTCTTGGCGTTCCTATGGGTTGAAAACTGTCTTTACCATACTTTTCATAATGTCCCGAAGTTATGTAAAGATTTTTATGTCCAATGTGCGGTGTGATCACCAATTGATATCCTCTTTTGATCTGTTCTTTGGTGAGAAAATCCTGTAGTCTGTTGCGCAGAGCAGTACCTTTGGGTAACCAGATTGGCAGACCCATACCTACTTTCTCTGAGAACATAAAAAGTTCCAATTCAGCGCCTAATTTACGGTGGTCACGTTTTTTGGCTTCCTCCAGCATGTGCAGATAATCGGTCAGTTCTTTTGCTTTTGGGAAGGTGATGCCATAAATACGGGTCATCGTCTGACGGGTTTCATCGCCGCGCCAGTAACAACCTGCAACATTGAGTAGTTTCACCGCTTTGATAATACCTGTATTTGGAATATGCGGACCACGACAAAGATCGGTAAAATTGCCCTGTTCGTAAAAGGTGATAGTTCCGTCTTCAAGGTCATTCAACAACTCAAGTTTATATTCATCGCCTTTAGTAGAAAAATATTCAATAGCTTCGGCTTTGCTAACTTCTTTGCGGATATAATCATTTTTTTGTCGAGCGAGGTCGAGCATTTTATTTTCAATGGCTTCCAAATCTCCAAGGCTCAGTGTTTTTCCGCCACCTAAATCAACGTCGTAATAAAAGCCGTTTTCAATGGGCGGACCAATACCGAATTTAATACCCGGATAAAGCACTTCGAGGGCTTCAGCAAGCAGGTGCGCACTTGAATGCCAGAAAGCGTATTTGCCACCTTTGTCATTGAAGGTAAGCAATTTAATAGAAGCATCAGAAGAAATTTTTCGGTTTGCATCCCAAATTTCCCCATTCACTTCGGCAGCGACTACGTTTCTTGCCAATCCTTCGCTAATAGACATGGCAATATCGAAACCGCTGACTCCCGATTCATACTTACGAACGCTGCCATCGGGAAGAGTAATGTTAATCATGATTTTGTTATTTAGAAAAATTAAAAGAATTTATCAATATAAACTGAATTGAAATTTCGACTCAAAATTAGCAATGCAACCCAATATAAGCAGCATATCTGAAAAAAAACTCAAAAGAATTATGTAATTATTCTCTAATAATTTTTGAAGTCAATATTTTATCCAATTTGAAAAAGCGCACAATTCACCGCATCGCAATTGGTTTCAAACAGTTTTAAGTATGATTTTAACAATTAAATGTGCAGAATAAAAGTTCACAATATTATTTTGTAAATTAGTTTAATCATCACATAATGATGTAATTTATACTCATTTGTTTTGTAATTAAACAAGATTTCAATATACTTGCAATTCAAAATATAATTATCTCAATAAATTGATTTAATACCAAACACAGCTTATGAAAAAAGTAATTTTACAATTTTTTACAGCATTGATTTTCCTCCTTCCTAGCGTAATTTTTGCTCAAGTAAACCCTGAAGAAAGCAAGAATGACCTGCCAACACTTGTAAACAGCAATGCAGAAGTTCAGCAAAAGCATAAAATTTCAGCATCAGAATTCCTGCTTTTACCTGCCGAAAAACAATTGCATATCAGAAACAATCCTAACCTTTATGTTTTAGACGAAAGCATTCGTTTGGAACCGCAAAGACCTTTCAGACACAGAATTTTGAGATCTGACTACGATGCAATGCCTGTAAACAGAAAAGCATACATTGATGCTAATCCAGACAAATATGTAATTGTTGACTAATAAAGCCTAATTTTATGCTTAAAATATTTTACACATCATTCCTTTTTATTGTTGTTTCTTTATTTGCATCGAAGGCTCATAGCCAATGTATTGCAACATCATCATTTGGTGGAGGAACAGCCCCTTTAGCCGGTGCATCTATAGTGATGTCAAGCTGCAACTTCGCTGATGACTACACAACAGTAACAGCAGTCATTGCTGGTAGCGCTTATCAGGTTACAAGTTCAATTTCTACAGATTTTATAACTGTTCGGCAAGGTACATTTAACGGCGCAGTAGTAGCATCAGGCGTACAGCCTTTGAATTTTACAGCTACGCTTGCTGGTACCTATTTTATTCACATTCATACAAATTCAGCCTGCGGAACACAAATGACCTGCAGAACTACAACTCTCACTGGTTTACAGCCAGGATGTAACAATGCCACCAACTCGTTTTTCTCAGTAGTTGCGCCTGCAGCCGGAAGCACTACAACCGTTGCTGCCTGCCACACGGCCAACAGCTATAGTACAGTTACCTCAGTCGCTGCAAGTACAAGTTATACTGTTACCAGTGCTACAACTACGGATTGGGTTACTATTCGTCAGGGCACAGCCGGAGGAGCTATTATAGCTTCGGGAGCAAGTCCCCTCACCTTTAATTCAACTGTTGCTGGAACTTATTTTATTCACATCAATACAAATTCAAGCTGTGCTACTGCTGGCACCTGTAGGAATCTCAGCATACGCAGAAATATACCTGCATGTACAAATAGCTCCCTATTTGGAACAGTTGCAGCCCCCATAAATGGAGCTACATCTACGATTACCACCTGTAATTATGCCGGCGAATACAATGAAATAACAGCTGTTGCTGCAGCTACAACATATATTTCTTCAAGCTCTGTAGCAACAGATTACATTACAGTCAGACAAGGCACTGCTGCGGGACCGGTTATTGCAGCTGGAATAACACCACTTACATGGACATCTACTTTAGCCGGTACCTACTTTATTCATTATAATACCAATGCACTTTGTGCTACAGAATCCGTTTGCAGAACGACCACCATAAGAAATCAATGCTCTGTTCCGACTCCAACCGCTATTAGCGCAACTCCCACTTCTGTTTGTCCAGGAGCCGCAGTCAATTTAAATGCAACTTCTGCAGGCAATACCATTAGATGGTACACGCAGGCAGTTGGCGGTACAAATTTTGGAACAAGTGCCAGTGCTGCCAATGCACCTGTTAATCCATTAACTACAACGACCTACTATGCTGAGGCTTTCAGTTCGGGTGGCTGTGTAAGTGTTAACAGAGTTTCTGTAAACGTAACTGTAAGCGGCGGACCTGCCGCCCCATCTGCTGTTTCTGCAAATCCGACTACAGTTTGCCCCAATGCAAGTTCAAATTTAGCTGCTACCTCAACAGGTAATACAATCAGATGGTACACACAGGCAGTAGGAGGAACAAATATCGGAACTAGTGCAAGTGGTGCATTTTTTAGTGTTACGCCTCTTGCCAGTACTACTTACTATGCTGAAGCATTTACAGCAGG
>CANETR010000386.1 GCA_947441325.1 Saprospiraceae bacterium | reverse complement strand
TTTCAGTTTTTTGCCAACAAAGTCATATAAATAGTTGGATAATTTGCTAAACTCCGATTTTGAAGGAATATGCCAACCTTCTGGAGCTAAGCCTCTAGGGTCGTTGACCGCGTACCAATTGTATAATTTTCCATATTTTGTGCCATTAGATGAAATGTTACTGTGGTAACACCAGGCAGGTTGTTCACTTTTATTGGCAGCTTTCCATTCTTCCTTAGTTTTTGCTTCTGGAATAGCATCTCCATTTTTGAATTTGTCAACATTTAAATTTTCAGCCATCCAAATTTGGTCTCCAATTTTTACTTCTTTAATTTCTTGTGCAATAAGATTCAAGTTTCCAAGAAATACAAGTCCGATGAAAAGTAATTTTTTAAGCATTAGATTTTGAATTGAAATTATTTAAAAAATGGAATAATTTTCGAAAAAGATTTTATTCAAAAAGTTTGCCAAATTTAAGGAAGACTAATTTTCTTTTTTGCTTTAAATAATTTTATTGATTTAAGACCTGTTTTCTCTTTCTTTTAAAAGGTCAGCAATTATGATGGCTGGAGCTTCACCTTCCTGGATTAGCCTATTAAATGCGTATAACACATCTTCACTGGAGTTATAATGCATTTGAAAAAACAACTCAATTTTTTCAGGATTCATCAAAATGTTATGCAAGTCTATCTTTACTACATAATCTACTTCTTTAGCATTGACATTAACTATAACAGTGCCATATCTAAATAGATTATTGAAATGAGCAGACAGAATAAAAAGATCCTCGGTAATGCCCTGTGGATATGGGCCAATTATAGTTGCATTATAAGTTAAAAATTCTTCATTTGTTTGGACGTGAAAACTTAAGGTAGCATTATCCTCAGTTCTAAAATGCAATTCAACATATTTTTTCTTTTCGTGTACCCCAACATTTAAACCCGTGCTGTTGAAAAACTTCTTCATGTCGTTCCAAACAGCTAATTCTTTTTTCGTCTGACTTAATTGAAGACGATAACATTGCTTGAAAAATTTAAATAGCTTGTTCAATTTTTGATATTTTAGGTTAACTAATACATAATGCAAAATAGAGGTTTTTGATATAAATGGAAAAAGCAATGTAGGAAAAATAAAACATTTAGGAACTTTTTAACATATTTTAAATATATTTAATAAATTTCAAAGGGTATTAAAGTCTAATTCTTGTGATTTATTTGGCTATACTAAACTTCTATAATTGAAAAAAGGGAACAGCCTGAGCCATTCCCTTTGATAATTGTAATTTATTTGATATGAAACTAAGATGTGAAACTTTAAGCGTCTAGATTTAGATAAAAGATTAAGTAATTTTTGCCCTCATCTGTCCTTTCCTCTATTACCCCTATACTCTTTCCTCTTTCAATCTTTCCTCTTTCTCCCGATAGCTATCGGGATTTCACTCTTCCCCCTACAAATGTATCACCTCATCATAAGCAGCTGCAGCGGCTTCCATTACCGCTTCTGACATAGTCGGGTGGGGGTGGATCGTTTTAACGAGTTCCATACCAGTTGTTTCCAGTTTGCGAATGGCAACAATTTCAGCAATCATTTCGGTAACATTGGCACCCACCATATGTCCACCAAGTAGTTCGCCATATTTTTTGTCAAAAATAAGTTTTACAAAACCAGCATTTGCACCAGAAGCGGAAGCTTTGCCCGATGCCGAGAAAGGAAACTTTCCGATGCGCACTTCTAAGCCCTTTTCTTTACATTCTTGTTCGGTCATACCTACAGAAGCAATTTCGGGCCAGCAGTAAGTACAGCCAGGGATGTTGTTATAATCAATTGCTTCAGGTTTGTGATGGTGCTTGCCTTCTTTGTGGGCGATTGCCTCAACACAGGTAATACCCTCTGCACTCGCAACATGTGCTAATGCCTGAGTAGTGAGTACATCACCAATGGCATAAAAGCCTGGAACATTGGTTTCGTAAAAAGCACCTACTTCAATATGACCGCTTTTGGTGGTTTTAATGCCAAGCGACTCAAGGCCAAGATTTTCAGTATTTGGACTGATACCAGCTGCAGAAAGTACGATATCGCATTCCAATTCTGTTTTGGCTCCTGTTTTATTATCGCTTATCTCTACTTTTTGACCTGTTTTGCCAGATGTAACTTTAGTAACTGCTGAGCCAGTCATGATTTTCATGCCTGCCTTGTCGTAGATTTTTTTCATCTCTTTGGAACAATCTTGGTCTTCACGAGGAAGGATGTTGTCCATATATTCTACGATTGTTACTTTTGTGCCCATTGTATGATAGAAATAGGCAAATTCAATTCCGATTGCACCTGAACCAACCACAACCATAGATTTTGGCATAGAAGGAAGTGTCATAGCATCGCGGTAACCAATGATATTTTTACCATCGATTTTAAGATTTGGAAGCTCACGGGCGCGGGCACCTGTTGCGATGATTACATGCTTGGCAGTATATTCTTTTACAGCACCATTTTCGGTCACAGCTACTTTTTTAGAGGCAGTGAGTTTGGCAGCGCCCATAATAACAGTGATTTTATTTTTCTTCATCAAAAACTGAACACCCTTGCTCATTTTATCGGCTACGCCGCGACTGCGTTTGATGATTCCGCTAAAGTCAATTTTTGAATCTGAAACCGTAATTCCATAATCGGCTGCATGATTAATATAATCGAATACCTGAGCACTTTTCAATAAGGCTTTTGTAGGAATACAGCCCCAGTTAAGGCAAATTCCGCCTAAAGATTCGCGTTCAACAACGGCTACGCTTAAACCAAGCTGAGCAGCACGGATGGCAGCTACATAACCGCCAGGACCGCTACCAATTACGATAATATCGAAGTTCATGATCTTTTTATTTTAGATTTTAAATTAAAAAAAGGCAACTTTCAACAAGATGATTCTTCCATCTTTTTTATAGTTTGGCAAATATATGACAATATAGTTAAAAGTGAAAAGAGAAAGGTTCAATTTAGTAATCTAGGGGGCAGCTTTCATAAAAAGATATATTTATTAAAAAGTTTTAATGATACTCGAATTGATATATTGTTATTACTAATAATAGTTTCTCTTTAGGTTTTTATTTAGCATAAAATTTCATTCAGCTCTTCGTCATGATTACTTGCACTGATAGCAGGAATTGTGTATTTTTGCAGCATTGAACAGTTAGCTGCAACATAGTTGATTTCAACTTATTGAAAATGCAGACTAATTAGAATTGTACTTAAATGAAAAATTTCATGGATATTGAAGATAACATCCTGGCTAATAATGATCTCGATTATATAAATATTTGGGGTGCAAGAGTGCACAATCTCAAAGACATCAATTTGAGGATTCCACGCAATAAAATGGTGGTGGTAACTGGTGTGAGCGGAAGTGGAAAGTCTTCTTTGGCTTTCGATACCATTTATGCTGAGGGCCAAC
>CANETR010000385.1 GCA_947441325.1 Saprospiraceae bacterium | reverse complement strand
TAAGCAGGCTTCTCTTTTTCACCAAGCTCTTCGGGACTTCCAATTTGAGCTACGGGACCATAACGGCCAATTCTTACTAAAACGCTTAGTCCGGAAACTGGATGCTTGCCTAAAATGCGCTCACCTGTTACCCTTTCAGCGTCTTCCATCGTACTTAACAGGGTTGTATGAAAAGGTTTGTAAACATCATCGAGCATTTTAAAAGAATCGATCTTGCCCTCAGCAACTTTATCCAATTGGTCTTCAATTTCGGCGGTAAAACTATAGTCCATGATTTCATCGAAATAGCGGACCAGGAAATCACTCACCTGTTTGCCCAAGTCGCTTGCAAAAAGCTTGTTTTTATCAGCACCATAAATTTCGGTTTTATTTTCCTGGCTGATAAAGGCTTCTTTTTTGTCGGATGCTGAATGTAATTTCAACACCTTATAAGGCCTTTCATGTCCATCACGGCTTGCTTTTGTAATGTAGCCACGAGTTGGATCCATGATTTTTTCAATTGTTGGCGCATAGGTCGAAGGTCGGCCAATACCAAGCTCTTCCAATTTTTTAACCAAACCTGCTTCGGTATAACGATAGGGTGGGCGAGTATAGCGCTCAGTGGCATCCATTTCTTTGAGATTCAATGTCTGCCCCTTTTTCATTGGAGGCAGGATGGCATCTTCAGAATCTTCATCCTCGTCCTCGTCTTTCGATTCAAGGTACACTTTTAAGAATCCTTCAAATTTGAGTACCTCACCAACAGCAACCAACATGGCGTCATTCACAGTCGAAATCTTAATATCAACAGTAGTTTTTTCAAGTTGAGCATCGGCCATTTGCGAGGCGATGGTTCTTTTCCAAATCAGCTCATAAAGCCTCTGCTCGTCACGGTCGCCACTTACGTTTTGTTTTTCCATGTAGGTAGGTCTGATCGCTTCGTGAGCTTCCTGTGCGCCTTTTTTGCTGCTATAAGCACGATATTTGTGATATTGCTGGCCATAATTACCAACAATCGCATTTTCAATATTTTTAAGTGCCTCGCCACTCAAATTGGTCGAGTCGGTACGCATATATGTAATGTGCCCTGCCTCATAAAGTGCTTGAGCAACACGCATGGTCTTTGAAACCGGAAAATAGAGTTTTCGGCTGGCTTCCTGTTGTAAAGTCGAAGTTGTAAAAGGTGGAGCCGGACTTCTTTTTGTAGGCTTTACACTAATTTCCTCAACATTATAGATTGCCTTTAGACATTTTTGTAGGAAGGTCATAGCATCGCCCTCCTTTTCAAATTTCAGCTCTTCGCTACGCTGATTATGTTCGTACAATTTTGCACTAACCTGTGTTGTTTTTTCGCCATTAGGAACGTTAAAACGGGCATTAACCCTGAAAAAAGGACTGCTGACGAACTCCTCAATTTCACGTTCTTTCTCAGCAACAAGTCTTACAGCTACTGATTGTACACGACCTGCTGAAAGTCCGCCTTTTACTTTTTTCCACAAAAGTTCCGAGAGTTCAAAACCAACCAAACGGTCGAGTACCCTGCGTGCCTGTTGAGCATTTACAAGGTCTGTGTCTATCAATCTAGGATTTTGAACTGCTTTTTGGAGTGCAGGTTTCGTTATTTCGTGAAAAACGATGCGCTTGGTAGTTTTTACATTTAGATTCAGTACATCCGCCAGGTGCCAGGAAATGGCTTCCCCTTCGCGGTCTTCATCCGTTGCGAGCCAAACCTCATCAACTTTTTTTACCCACTCTTTTAACTCCTTAACAACTTTAAATTTGTCGGGGCTTATTTCATAATTAGCCTTGTATTTGTTGTTGATTTCTATTGCTTTTTTCTCCTTGCTGTCCTTAATAAGGTCACGGATATGCCCCATGCTCGATTTGACAACAAAGTCAGATCCCAAATATTTTTCTATAGTTTTTGCCTTGGCAGGTGACTCAACTATGAGTAAGTTTTTTGCCATAATAATTCTTAGGGGTGAACTCAGACTTTATAATGCTACAGTCTGATTTTGTTTAATCAAAGCTTTCAACAATAATTTTGAAGCAATGTTTGAATTAGCTGTTTTTTGCAAAAAAAGGGACTATTTTTGTAAAAGTCAACTCAAATTTTAAAAAACCTGAAGCGCAAAGCTAAAAAAAGGAATTAGGATTTTTAAATTCACACCTATTATTCAGCAAAAAAGCATCAAAATGTTATCAAATCAAAACAAATTGAACAACAATACCGCCAAAACCGAAAGATTTATCAAGAAGTTTATGAATCCTTTGAACCAATGGCTCTTTCTTTTTTTGAAATTACCTGCTGCCTGGTACATGGGTGTTAAAGTGAAGGTTTTAAATACGGATAAGGCAGTTGTAACTGTTCCCTACAGCTGGAGATCTCAAAATCCTTTCAATTCTACCTATTTTGCAGCCCAAGCTGCTGCCGCCGAAATGTCGACAGGCATCCTCTGTTCCCTTGCTATTTATGAAAGAGGGAAAATCTCTATGCTCATCACCGACATGCGTGCCGAATACATCAAAAAAGTAAATAAAAAAGCAAGCTTTGTTTGTGAGATGGGACCGGAAGTTTTTGAAATGGTGCAACGTGCAATTGATAGCGGCGAAGGGCAAACCCTCACGATGGAAAGTATTGGCACAATGCCCGATGAAAAGGGAAATACTGTAGTGGTTTCGAAATTTTATTTCACCTGGTCAGTTAAAGCAAAGCAGTAAAGTAAATGATACGTACCATCGTGCTGTTTTTATTATTTTTAGTTACAATACCTGGGCTCAAAGCTCAGGCTCTTGATTATGTGCATCCAAATAGGGCTTCCTTTCAGCATGGGCTAGTTTGCGCAGTTTTTAAAACTATAGGCCTCAAAAACATTAAAGAAAGCAGTGGCGCTGATAATTTTTACACGAGAAAAAAACCGTTGAAAAAATTGACGAGAAAATATTTTTTTCGTCAAGAAATGCTTGAAGGCAGGCCTGTATATCATTTTAGGCCCCAAAATAAAAAATCTGCGCTAACAGTCATTTATTTGCACGGTGGTGCTTACACGGCCAATTTTATGAAACAGCACTGGCAATTTATTTCCAAAATGCTGCGTAAAAACGAAGTTGCAGTGCTTGCTCCCGATTATCCACTCGCCCCCGAATCAGATTGGAAAAAGAATGTTGATTTTGTGCTAAACTGCTATCGGAATTTATTGAAAACAACCCCTGCAGATAGTATTATTTTTATGGGAGATTCTGCGGGTGGAGGTCTTGCTCTTGTATTAGCTATGGCAGCCCGCGATGCCAATCTTCCGCAGCCAAAACAGATTATAATGCTCGCCCCTTGGCTAGATTTGCAAATGCAAAATACGGAAATCAGCAAAATGGGAAGAAAGGATCCTATGCTGAATATCAATGCTGTAAAGAAAGCGGCAGGAAGTTATGCAACAAATGAAGCCTT
>CANETR010000384.1 GCA_947441325.1 Saprospiraceae bacterium | reverse complement strand
TGAATGATTAATCCTTTTCGATTATTTGACTGCAAATCTATGACAAATTAGCTAAAAATGCAAGTACATTAGTGCAAACATGCTAAATGTCATAAAAAAGGCAGGTTTTTGACCTGCCATTTGTATAAAATCTTCTAAACTGTAGCTTTTTCTCTAATGATAAGGCTTTCACGTTCTGGTCCGATAGAGATCATTGTGAACGGAACGCCCAGGTAGGACTGTAGGTCGAGAATATACTCCTGTAGTTGGCCTGGAAAATCTTCAAATTCTGTAATGCCCTGAAGAGAGCTATTCCAACCTTTGTAAGATTTATACTGTGGTTCCAAATGACTGTTTACCATATCATATGGCACTTCATCACTAATTTTTCCATCAGCATATTTATAGGATGTTGCAGCATAAAGCATGTCAAAATCATTCAAGACATCTGCTTTTGTAAGTACCAATTGGGTAACACCACTCAGCATGATGGTATATTTCAACTGTGGAAGATCAATCCAGCCGCAACGGCGTGGGCGACCTGTTGTCGCGCCAAACTCTCCTCCGGCCTTGCGGATTCGCTCACCGGTTTCATCATGCAGTTCAGTAGGAAAAGGCCCACTGCCTACACGAGTACAATATGCTTTTGTTATTCCAATTACCTCGCCTATACGAGCAGGAGAAACACCAAGACCATTACAAACACCCGCAGTAATAGTATTTGAAGAAGTCACAAAGGGATAAGTACCAAAATCAATATCCAGCATTGAGCCCTGTGCGCCTTCGGCTAAAACAGACTTACCGCTATCCAATAATTTATTTATAAAATACTCTCCCTCTACAAACTGATATGTTTTCAAGTAGCTTACAGCTTCCATCCATTTTGCATCTTCAACAGAAAAATCAAATTCAACAGCAGGATATACCGATGCCATTTCAAGATGTATTGCCTTGAGCTCATCATATCTTTTCTGAAAATCATCACTAAAAATATCCCCTATGCGCAAACCTCTGCGCGCTACTTTATCAGTATAGGTCGGACCAATTCCACGTAATGTTGAGCCAATTTTGCTTTGTCCTTTGGCCGATTCCATCACAGCATCAAGATATCTATGTGAAGGTAGAATCAGGTGCGCTTTCTTAGAAATATAGAGATTTTCTTTAAAATTAACCCCGGCATTGTGCAGGTTATCCATTTCTCTGCGAAGCGTTATTGGGTCAATAACCACTCCATTTCCAATTATATTTATAACTGATGGCCTAAAAACTCCGGATGGAATTGTATGAAGCACATGTTTTTTTCCGTCTAGCACCAGTGTGTGTCCAGCGTTTGGACCTCCCTGAAAACGGGCAACAACATCATATTTTTCGGCGAGATAATCTACTACCTTTCCTTTTCCTTCATCCCCCCATTGCAAACCCAATAATACGTCAACCATTGTTAATCAATTATTTGTACTGCGTCGCAGTGTTTTGTAAGCGAATCTTTTTTTGTTTTGACAAAAGTAATGAATTGATTGCAGATAATAAAGTGAATTTTGGGCTTTGTTTATACTGATGCTCGATTAAGAAAAAACCTATTCCTCCCACTCTGTGCCTTTAAGCTGAGCTGCAAGAACCAATTTATTCTCAAATTTCCAGGCCTTGATTTTATAATCTTGCCTCGAACCTATAATCCATTCGGTATTATTTTCAGTGTTTGGCTGTCCAAGTAGCCTGGCTGCATCCGCATCTCGCTTCTTTTCATTTTCATAAATAAGAATTATTTCATAAAAAGGCTTTTGCTCGTCACTGTCAAAATAATATATAATTTTAGTTATGCCGGCTTCATTTACCTCTTCAACAAATTCTTTTCTAAAATTAAAAGCATCGTTTACATAATTAACAGGGGCCAGATTTGGTCTTTTAGCAATAACCTCTTCCATCGAAAGATTAAAGACAAGATCGCCCAATATTTCAGGAAAATATCTGTTAATCCTTTCGTTGTTATTTGTAAGTTCTTTTTTATTTCTACATGCACCTAATGCCAATAAAAGCATTCCAAAAATTATTAGCTTTTTCATAAACTTAGAATTATTGTAATTGAATTTTGACAACCTAAAAAATCCCAACATCATTTCGATATTGGGATTTGCATTTATTTAATCTTTAGTGCAGTTTTAACTTTTTCGGTTGCATCTATCCCTCCTTCAGAGTAAAGAATCAATTTTTTGTCCAGTACAAATCCATAGCCATATTGTTTGCAAACAGCTTTTATGGCATTGTTATACTCATCGGTAACAGGTTTCATCAGTGTTTTTTCTTTCTCCATCATCTGAGCTTCCATTTCCTGGGCAAATTGTTGAAGTTTGGCTTGCATTTCCTGCAATTTTGCTTCAGCATCTTTTTGTTCTTTGGGAGAAAGTATGCCTTTTTTTCCTTTGTCCATAACATCCATATAATACGCCTCCATTTCTGCTTCTTTACCACCGAACTGTTTTTGCATATTCTGAGAATAAGCTTGTAACTCGGTCATTGCATAAAGATAGGATTCCATTTTTGGAATGATAGAATCAGAGTCAACATGTGCCATAAGTGGGCTTTGTGCAAATGCAGAGGAAGCAATTATGGAAAATAATATAAATGAAAATAATTTCATATTGGTATTGTTGTTTGGCTATGATTTTTATTGGATACCTAACTGAGTTTTTAGCTTTGCTGTAGCATCATCGCCACCTTCAGAGTAAAGCAAAAATTTCTTGTCGAAGATATAAGCATAGCCATTTGTTTTGGCTAAATTTTTCATGGCTTCGTTAAACTTCTCATACATAGGTTTTGTGAGTTCAAGTTCTTTTGCACCCATATCTTCTTCCATTTTCATTCCCTTGCGCTGAAGTTCTTCCTGCATTTTCATGATTTTATCTTCTTCAGTTTTTTGCTGTGCCGGAGAAAGTTCACCGCGCTGTACTTTAGTCATAACATCGGTATAGTACTGCTGCATTTTGGCTTGTTCACCTTCCATCTGTTTCTTGAGAATGTTTTGATACTGTTCGAGTTCAGATTTAGCTGCCTTATATTCTGGCAAATTTGGAATAATCTGCTCAGGATCAACATAAGCAATTTTCTGATTTTGGGTAAATGCCGTAAATGACATAAACATTAAAACTATAGCAAAAGAAAATGTTTTAATACTGTTTTTCATAAATGTTTATTTAAAAATTTAGACTTTGGAATAGGTTTGAAATCTCAATTATTTGACACCCAATTTTTCTTTGAGTTGATCTGTTGCGTCAATACCACCATCGGAATAGAGCATCATTTTTTTATCGAAAACATAGGTATATCCTTCTTTTTTGGCAATCTCTTTCAACGCCTCATTGAATTTATCATACATGGGTTTAGTCATTTCCTGCTCTTTGGCAATCATATCTTCCTCCATTTCCATCGACTTGCGCTGCAATTCCTCCCGCATTTTCATGA
>CANETR010000383.1 GCA_947441325.1 Saprospiraceae bacterium | reverse complement strand
TTGAGTTTGGATAGAGAGTTCGGCTGTCTTTTGCTGTGAAATTTGAATAAAGGGTTGAGATTTAATAAGAAAAAGACTAACTTTGCGTTTTTAAAAGAAAAATAAGCTTATGAAAAATTTTCTGATAGCGCTACTGTTTCTGTTTGCTATAAAAACATATGCACAACAGATTGAGGCAGTTAAAAATCCAAATCTGCCTTATCAGTACTGGGTTCATTATCCGCAGGGTTACAAAGAAAATCCCAATAAAAAATATCCATTGCTACTTTCTTTGCATGGCAGGTCATTGTCGGGCACCGATTTGGAAAGGGTAAAAAACTATGGGGTGATTTATGAAATTCTTCGCGGTTTAAAAATTGATTTTATAGTTGTAGCCCCCCAATGTCAGAATGGCTGGGATAATGCAAAATTGATTCAAGTGCTCGATCATGCCGAGAAATCTTATAGAGTGGACAAAAGCAGGGTTTACCTTACAGGTATGAGTATGGGTGGCTATGGTGCCTGGTATCTTGCAGGGCAACATCCAACTCGATTTGCTGCAGTTGCTCCAGTTTGCGGAGGTGGAAAAACAAGCGATGCTCAAAACCTTAAAAGTTTGCCGCATTGGGTGCATCATGGTGTCAAAGACATTCCGGTTCCTTTTGCCGAATCTGAGAAAATGGTCAATGCCATTCGTGCTGCGGGAAATAAAAATGTAGAATTTTCAGTTTATAAAGATTGGGGACATTCTGAATTGGTCGTTGTCTTTTCAAAGAAAGAGCTCTATGACTGGTTTATGAAATATACCCGAAATGTCCCTGCAGAAGCTAAAGAACCCGAAATTGTAGCCAGAGCAGAACTGAAACCACAAACGCACAATGTAAAGGTTGAGCACAAGTCGCCAACCTCACTGGATTTGAAACCAAAGCTGACCAAAGAACAGCCTCAAAACAATCTTCAGCCAACAAAACCAAGTCCGCAACAACCTTCAGCACCAACTGAAAACAAAAAGGCTGAATATGTAGTTTTTGATGAGTCTAAAAGAGAAGAACTGGATGAGGAGGAAGTTGATAAAGATAAAAAAGACCAGCCCAACAGACCTACGCTTGTTCAAAGAAAACAAGAACCCGAGAAAACAAAACCTAAGTTGAAAGAAAAATTAAATGAACAATTCAATAAGGTAAAAAACTGGGAGCTTTGGGAAAAGCTCAAATAAAAAAAGCAGGCTTAGCCTGCTTTTTTTATGCATATTTGTAGTGTTAGTTCACATTCTTTCCTTCAGAAGGCCGATTTCAACTAAGACAATCTGTTAGTTTTTTACAAAGTAAAATACCAGTATTTTGTAAAACAAAATCCAGCCCCGATAGCTATCGGGGTCAGTATTGTCGATTAAATCCGTGTTTAAGAATCTTTTTCAAAACACAGATTAGACAGTAGAAATACGGATAGACACAGATCTTCGATACCGATGTTTTCCTTCAGAAGGCGGATTTCAACTAAGACAATCTGTTATTTTTCGAATTGCCTGAACATTAGCTTCGGAGAAGTGCAACATCCCTAGCACCAAAGGTGCGAAAAGGTAACAAGCTTCAGAGAAGCGCAACATAAAGTTTGGTAAAAGGTAAAAAATTGCAAAGTCTGGGGAACGTGAAAATAAAAAAAGCAGGCTTAGCCTGCTTTTCTAATAAAATGTATTTCTCAATGCTGATGCTGTATTTGTGACAGCTTTGTTTTTTCTTTGAAATATTTTGGATGTACCAGCAAGAGTCCAAAGGATTCGCAATCATGTTTTCCCTGATTGGCATGATGCGCACCATGTGCCCTGAGTATGCCTCTAGAGTACCAGCCGTCGAGCTGTTTGAACCATTTGAATCGCTGATGAATATATACGTCGTGAATTAAAAAATAAATCAAACCATAAATTGAAATGCCGATTCCAACGAAGAAAAGTGGAAATAATTCTGCATAAATAGAACCAAGCATATAACAACTAGCACTTGGCACTGCAAAAACCAAAAAGAAAAGGTCATTTTTTTGAAAGAAACCCAGTACTGTATGTGGCTTGTGATGGTCCTCGTGCCAAATCCAAAGAAAACCATGCATGAGGTATCTATGCGCTAACCAGGCTACAAATTCCATAGCCAAAACAGCACTTAAGGTGATCAGGGTATAATATAGTATGTTCATTTTGTAAAAATTTGTACTTGAATTAAACAAGAAAAATATCAAGAGGTTTAAATTCTGAGCGCAAAAATAGGCTTATTCCTCAAGCAAAGTACATAAAAAAAGAAATTTAAGCGATTTTTTGCAGCTTTGTTTAAAATCAAACAGTTTGTCAGTATTTTAGAGGCAGATTTGTGAGAGGGAAAAGATATTTTCTCTTGCGGTCGAAAAATACAATTTTATGTTACTCATTGTTTTTGTAAAAAATAGCATTCCCGGAAAGGTAAAAACCCGCATCGCCAAAGATATTGGGGATGAAAAAGCCATGGAGCTTTATAATATTTTGAAGGCGCATACCGCCGATATATCTGCTCAAGCCGATGCCGATAAATGGGTTTTCTATGCCGATTATATTGAAAATAATGATTTTTTCAATGAATCCCTTTTTGATAAAAAACTGCAGGCCGATGCTGAATTTGGCATGCGTATGCAAACTGCCTTCGATGAGGGTTTTGCCGTAGGGCATGACAAAATTGTGCTTATCTGTAGCGATTGTTACGAGCTGAACAGCGATCATATCCGCGAGGCTTTCCGTTTGCTCGACCACAAAGAGGCAGTGCTCGGTCCGGCATTTGATGGCGGTTATTACCTGATAGGCTTACGCAAAATGTACTCGGTGCTCTTCGATGAAAAAAGCTGGAGCACCAACTCGGTCCTCTCCGATACCATCGAAGACCTGAACAGTCTCGAAATTAGCTATGACCTGCTCGAACCACTGTCTGATATTGACCTTGCAGCCGACATTCCAAACGATTTAAGAACCAAACTAAATATATAATCATGCGCCCTTTTCTTGCTATTTTAATGCTTTTTGGGCTCTTCACATCCTGCAAAAAACAGGAAGAAAAAGACCGTGAACTCATTCTGAAATATATTGCCGATAACAACCTCAATGCCATTGAAGGTCCCGAAGGCCTGTTTTATGTAATGGGACGCGAGGGCACAGGTGCCAATCCAATAACAAGCAGCCGTGTTACAGTGCATTACGAAGGTTTTCTGCTCAATGGCGACAAATTCGATTCTTCCATCGATCGTGGGCAGCCTTCTACCTTTCCGCTCACTTCCGTTATCCGTGGCTGGCAAATTGGTATTCCACTATTCAAAGCTGGGGGCAAAGGTAAACTCATTTTGCCTTCGGGCCTGGCCTATGGCCGTCAGGGCGCGGGTAATAGCATTCCGCCAAATTCCGTCTTGGTCTTTGGTGTGGAATTGATTAGTTTTCAATAGAAAATCCTT
>CANETR010000382.1 GCA_947441325.1 Saprospiraceae bacterium | reverse complement strand
GGTGTCATGGGGTTAAACCTTCACGACAATTTATATTTTTTAAATTTCCAACAGGTGCCAAGTTTGGGCGCACGACCTAAAATAAAATCTGTTTCGCCTGAACAACGTCTTAAATTCTATAATGAAGTAAGTTCAGCAGATAGAAACAGTGGCGATAATTCTTACATTTTTGCGGCTCCTTTTGGCTCAGAAGCCTGGATTAGAGGTACTATACCTGCCGGAAATAGTGTTTTCAGTATCATGGGCGCCATTACAGACCCAGAGCTATTTACTGCCGATTGGCTTTTTCTCAGTTTAGAAAAAAACGGCGTAAAAATCAGTGGAAAGGCAGAATCGCAAAGGAACCTTAAAGCCACTGCTACAAGAAAAAAAATTCATACACATTATTCTCCTGCACTGACAGAACTGTTGAAACATACCAATGAAAACAGTAGAAATTTATACTGTGAATCCTATGTGAAGGCCATTGGAAAAAAATTGAAAAATGATGGCAGTTTAGAAGCAGGCATTGCCGCTATCCTGGAATTTTGGCGCAGTCGGGGAATTGAAACGGGAGGACTTTATATGGAAGATGGCAGCGGGCTTTCGGCTAGAAATGGCGTAAGCGCTAAAATAATGTCAGAAATCATGCGTAAAATGTTTGTAGATAGCAAAAGCTTTCCCGATTTCAAAAACCTGTTGGCCATAAGCGGCAAAACCGGAACATTCAAAAATTTAGGCAAAGGCAGCTTGCTCGAAAGCAATTTGCATGGCAAAGGTGGCTCAATGAGCAGGGTGCGCAGTTACACCGGCTATATTAGGACAAAAAGCAAAAGAAATGTTGCCTTTTCTGTCATTGTAAACAATTATAACTGCTCAGGATCTGCTATTAAACAGCGTTTAGAAACCCTAATGCTGTCAATTGCTCTCATGGATAACTAAGATACAATATGACTTACTTAAGTTACCTTGGCTTCAGAATATTTATTGCTATTTTTTATCTGATACCCTTTTGGGCTATTTACCTCATTGCCGACCTTCTTTACTACCTGCTCTATTATTTAATAAAATATCGTCGAAAAACGGTCAGGGAAAATATAAAAATAGCCTATCCAGATTGGATGGAAAAAGATAGAATCATCCTTGAAAAAAAATTTTACAGACATCTGGCCGATATTTTCATGGAGGGAATTAAGGCAATAAATTTATCTGATAAAGAAACCACAAAGAGATATAAAATCACTACGCCTGAAGCGCCGAATATACCTTACAGCAAGGGTTCTGCCAGTCTCTTTGTTGGAAGCCATCAAAACAATTGGGAATATGGTGCGCTCGGTTGTGGCCTTCAGATTGAACCAATTGCAATGGTTTTTTACAAACCCATAAAAAATCCGCTTATCAACGACTATATCCGAAACAGCAGGAAGGACAAAGGAACAATTATGGCTCCCATCAGTGAGACATCGGAATATTTTGAAAAATATTATGAACAACGTCCGATGTATATTATGATTTCGGACCAAAGTCCAAGCAATGTAAAAGATTGTCATTGGATAGAATTTTTTGGCAAAGAAACTGCGGTTTTGCATGGCCCGGCAAAATATGCTCAGAAATACAATCTGCCGATTTATCTCATCAAAACTGAAAAGAAAAAAAGAGGCTTTTACCTTGTGAGTGCTCGGCTACTAATAGAGAATCCATTAGACTATTCCCAGGAAGAAATTAACCGTATTTTTACCGAAGAAATAGAAAAGCAAATTAGGGAAGCACCAGAATTCTGGCTTTGGTCGCACAAAAGGTGGAAAAGAAAAAGGGAGTCTTAAAATCTATTTTTGCATAGTTATCAAAGATATATTTTATATATTTGCTAAATCGTAAAACTTAAAAAACACTCTAAAATGAAAAAACTATTTTTTGCCCTAGCACTCATATTTTGTAGCACACTAGCTTTTGCTCAACTAGAAGATGGCACTTACACTTATTCAAATGCCGAGATCAAGCTCAATTTTACCATTGCCGAGGGCGGATTTGTAATCTATGAAATCTCACTTACTAATGTAAAAACTGGCGAAAAGCTGGAGGGCAGTGGAAGTTGGTTCATGGTTAACCAAAGAGCAACAGGTGCCAATACCGCGGGTTGGTATCAGCTCGAAACAGAATTTTGTAATTTTGATTTTGACGTTCCAGTGAATGAACTGATATTGAATCAACATGATTGCAAAGATGGTTCCGCATCTAGAAAATATACGTTGACAAAAAAATAAATTTCAGAGGGCGCTGCCCTCTTTTTTTTGCCAATTATTAAGATTATTTTATTTTTGGCCCCGCTTAGCTTAACATTATGAATAGCTATTTGTTACATCTAAGTTAGTTCCCCCGAAAATACCTGCAACCAAGATCAAAATAACCATGCAAAATCTAATTGATGAAGCACTTAGCCACAGAGCAGTTAATCATCCTTATCTCTTGGCATTAAAAAATGGAGAATTTTCCAATATGAACCTGGTATTGAAGGACTTTGCTGCACAGTATGGTGCATACAGCTCCTGGTTTCCAAGGTATTTAACCGCAGTTATTTCAAAGCTTGAAAATCCAATACATCGGGAACAACTACTTGAGAACCTTGCTGAAGAAAGCGGAACACTACACCAAGAAGACATAGATGCTATTGCGCAAATTGGCATCAAAGAAGAATGGGTTCAGGGCATCCCTCATCCCAAGCTCTTCAGACGTTTTCAGGCCGCTATGGGGATTGAACATCATACACAAAACGATATTGAAGTTGAAATTTGGCGTGAATCTTTTCTTAGCTTGGCCCAAGATGGAACCGCAGCGACAGCTGTTGGTGCAATAGGTCTTGGGACAGAATCTATTGTAAAATATATTTATCGTCACTTGATAGAGGCGATTGAAAATTATACTGATTTAAAGCTGGAAGATTATGTATTTTTTCCTCTTCATACTGAGGTTGATGATGAACATGGTTTAATCCTGCTAAATATAGCCGAAGATCTTGCTGGAGAAAGTGAAAAATCTACTTTGGAACTTCGAAAAGGAATGCTTAAAGCACTGAACCTGAGAGCCTCATTTTGGGACGACATGTATGAACGTGCAAAAAAACTCGATGCCCAATTCAAACCATAAATCATTAGAACAATGAATGATCTTTTTGTTAATTCGATTAAGGCAAAAAAACTTTCAAGTCCTGAGCTCGAGACATTACATACAGAATTATCTCTCTTTGAATCAGGCTATTCTTCGCTTGAATCATTCAATATAACTAAACTGCGTCCCTCATTAGCTGCTATTTTCCTCCACGGTTTGCAAAATGCTGAAAACCGCAGTGAAGTCAACAAATTTATACAATGGATTTCAAAACCTGAAACGCCAACAGATTGGTCAGAAAATTTTGAAATACTCCTATACAGAGTTTATGGCGATATACAACTTGCCAGAGTTGGCGTCTTATTGG
>CANETR010000381.1 GCA_947441325.1 Saprospiraceae bacterium | reverse complement strand
GAGGAAACAGAAAATAAGCAAATAGAGCTGCTGGATATTTGTTACAGCAAATGGGCATCTGAAGAAAATCTTCCTGCAAGTTTAATTATACACAATAGTTCTTCAGAATGGGCAGATTTGCTTAATTTTTCTTCCAATGTTTTTCCAGACAATTATGCTTTGGTTAAAGAACAATTGCCCGCAAACATCAAAAAATGGTTAGGGAAAGATGCTAACAGTATAAACTTTGATGACCGTGAGGATATCAATGTGGTATTAGAAAATGAAGAAATTCAAAGCGAAGAAGTTTTGGGAAAAGATAAACTCAGCTTTATGATTGCCCTTGGACTTAACGCACATAGGTCTCAATTGATAAGACTCAGACGTTATTTCCACAATAAAAAGGGTAGGGTAGCGAGTCAAAAACAATTTAATGACATTCAAAACTCAGGCAAGCAGCATCTGCTCAATACTGTTTTATGGTTACAGTCGGAGGGAACAAAATTTAGCTCTGAGGACGACCGAATCCATTGGTTGCGAAAGTTGTACAATAATATTGATAGTATCTCCAAAAGCACTCCGATACCATATATAAGTGATGTAAAGGGAAATCCTGAAATCTTTGAATACAGGCTTGAGTCAATATCAGAAGATGAGCTTTATTATTTCGATACAAAACAACAACAGCTTTTGTTAGAGAAATATGACGTAACTATTGCTCATCTATTTAATGTAATGAAACAGGCAGATAAGCGCATTACAAATCTGCAGCTGAAAAATCTGGAATTATCCCTGACTTCGATTGATGAACAATTAGACATCGATCACTTGATTGCAGAATCGAAGGAATGGGCGGCCTCACATTACCTGAAATGGCGCGATGAAGTGCCTTACCGCATTCATATTTATGATGGTAAAATACCTTATACCCTAAAGTTTATGGGGCAGGTAATTAAAATCATTCGATTGGGAAATGCCGTAGTTTTTGATAAAAATGCTTTTGTTAACAGCCATACTGCAAATATTGAAGAGGCACTATTTGATGCTTCAAGCAGAAACAGCTTGTCAGAATTGATGCTCTTGCAATTGCTGCGCTACAAAAATGAAACAGAGCCAAATACTCAGAAGCAACCAGTGATAGAAAAGATAATTGAAAAAGTTGTGCTTCCTGAAATGATTTCAGACGATGAGGAAATCCTGGAAAATCCTAAACTTGAAAAATTGCTTGAACTGAAGGATAACAACTCAAAAGGAATTTTAAAAATGTCTTTTGATCTGAATGATTTGAGCCCGGAAATGACAGAACAATTAATGAAATTGTCCAAATCAACCAGAATAATTGTGGAAAGAGATGTTAAAAAAACTTAGTTATTACTTAAAAGCAAAAACCTAAATCAATACTAAGCATTGGCCAAAAATAGGAATCGTTGGAGGAATCCTTGATTAGTCCAAAGGTGCAGGCATATACTCTGAAAAAGAATCTTTCCGATTTTGGCTGAAGTCTGTAGCCTATAATTGGTAGAGAAGCATAATAGCGGAAATATTTATTAAATTGTCCAAATGCTGCAGCTCCGCCTAATCCAAACTCCAGATAATTCATAGTGCTGCCGAAATTAAAATTACTTGTTATGTGGGCATTGATATTTGTTTGGCTTAGCCAGGATCCGATACCTACTTTAGCACTCAAAAAGAAATTATCCGTTTCGAAAATGGCTCTATCGTAATTTATTGAAAATATGCCACCAGTACCACCGATTCCAATTGAAACGGCGTTTTTAGCTCTGACATAATCTGAATTTGTTTTTGTTTGAAATTTCGAATTGCTATAATCAAATTTAATTTCCTTGATGTCTGAAAGAGAAATACTTATTGTTTGATCTTTGGGAGCACTGATTTCTTTGAAAACAACAACAGCACTGTCAACGGAAATCACTTTTCCGGCAATTATTTTATCATCTTTTTTGTAAATAATATCTTGAGCTTCGATCAATTGAAAGCAAAAAACAAAAAATATAAAAAACAAAATTTGTTTCATAATGGCTTATTTCGGTTTTAAAACCCCAAAAGTAATTAGTTTTTTTACAACAAAAAAACCATCCTCTTGTGGGAGGATGGCTCTAGTAGGTCTGTCGTGGTCTCAAATATTGTATTTTTAGTACAAGGATATAAGACAAAAGTATAACATTTTTTTTAATCGATGCAAGAAATGTCAAAAAGTTTTTAAAAACTTCGTTTTTTTTCAAAAATTAAGCAAAAAACTATTACATTTTAATAAAATACAAGAAAAATTATGGCGAAAGCTCAGAAATTATGGTTTTGCAGTAGTTGTGGAGTTGAATCTCCAAAGTGGGAGGGGAAATGCTCCTCATGTGGCGAATGGAATACAATTCATGAGGAACTCATTGTAAAACCAACTGCTAAGGAAGAACTCAAAAAGGCCTGGAATCATAAGAAAAATAAGAAAAACGATCAGCCTAAACCTATTCATATCGATCAGGTAGGAACAGATAATACCATACGGAACAGTACTTGCGATTTGGAATTGGACAGGGTGCTTGGCGGTGGTGTAGTTCAAGGTTCAATTATACTTATTGGCGGAGAACCTGGTATCGGTAAATCTACCCTGATGCTTCAACTTGCACTGGCTTTTATAGGAAAGGTTTTGTACGCATCGGGCGAGGAAAGTGAAGAACAAATAAAAATGAGGGCAGAGCGATTAGGCAAAAAACAGTCCGACTGTTATCTAATTGCAGAGACAAACCTCAATAATATCTTGATGCAGGCCAGTGTTTTAGAACCCGATTTATTGATCGTAGATTCAATTCAGACACTCAATTCACAGTTCATAGATTCTCCTCCCGGTTCTGTATCTCAAGTCAGAGAGTGTGCCGCCGAGTTGCAACGTTTTGCTAAAGAAATGAATGTGCCAGTTTTTGTAATCGGAGATATTACCAAAGATGGAAGTATTGCTGGTCCTAAATTATTGGAGCATATTGTAGATGTTGTGTTGCAGTTCGAAGGGGATACCAACTACATGCACCGAATCCTCCGGACAATCAAAAATCGTTTTGGCTCAACAGCAGAATTGGGAATTTATGAAATGCAAAGCAAGGGGCTGCGCGAGGTAAGCAATCCATCTGAGCTGCTCATCTCTCAAAAAGAAGTAGAATTGAGCGGTTCTGCCATAGCAGCAACAATTGAAGGGGCTAGGCCCATGCTCATCGAAACACAAGCCTTGGTCAGTTCTGCGGTGTACAGTTCGCCTCAACGTTCTGCCACTGGTTTTGATTTGAGGCGTTTGAGTATGCTACTGGCTGTTTTGGAAAAACGCTGCGGTTTTCAATTTGGTAACAATGATGTTTTTCTTAATATTGCAGGCGGAATCAAGGTAAGCGACCCTGCTATAGACCTCTCTGTGATTTCTGCTCTGATTTCATCATTGGAGGACACTGCTTTGCCAAACAATATCTGCTT
>CANETR010000380.1 GCA_947441325.1 Saprospiraceae bacterium | reverse complement strand
GGTGTAATAAATATTGATGAGCGAGATGATAATACGAATGTATTCGACCCCTGCAGTTTTGTTCTCTCAAGCCAGTCTATAAATCCTTCGGTAGAATGGAGTGATGAAGACTGTGACAATGACGGAATAAGCAATGGCGTAGAAATCGCACAGAGTTCCGATCCGCTAGACCCTTGCAGTCCTAAAAGCTGCGATTTAAATGTTCCCGAAGGTTTTTCTCCAAATGGGGATGGCGTGAATGATAACTATGTTATTAGAGGATTACAAATTTATCCAAAAAACAAATTAAGCATTTTTAATCGTTGGGGTAACCTGGTTTTCAAAGCCGAACCTTACCGCAATGATTGGGACGGCACTTCAACTTTTGGTTTAAACATTGGTGGCGATAAATTACCAACAGGAGTTTATTACTATATTCTGGACTTGGGCGAAGATTCAAAACCAACTAAAGGATACATTTATCTGAATCGTGAAAACAATTAGAGAAGTAAAAAAACAGATATATATGAAAATATCATTTTTCAAAATAATTGTACTTTGTGTCTTGCTGCAAAACACCTTGTTTGCACAACAGGATGCCATGTTTACGCATTATATGTACAATACGCTGGCAGTGAATCCTGCTTATGCGGGGAGTCGCGATGCGCTGACACTAACTGCCTTAAATCGCTCGCAGTGGGTGGGTATAGCAGGTGCACCTTTGACGCAGACAATAACTGCCCATACACCCTTTAAAAAAGACAATATCGGTATTGGCGCATCTATTATGAATGATAAGTTGGGGCCCATAAATAATACCGCTCTTTATTTCGATTTTGCCTACCGACTTAAAATTGACAAAAAATCTACCCTCTCAATGGGGCTTAAAGCAGGGTTGAATTTTTTAAATGCAAAACTTAACCAGCTAAATCTTGATGAGCAGAACGATCAGTCTTTTCAGAATGCAGGGGCTTCAGTTGCGCCTAATTTTGGCTTTGGGCTCTATTATAGTCGCGACAGATTTTATGCAGGACTTTCAACGCCCCGCTTGCTTCAAAACAATCTGAAACCCGGAGCGCAGCCTACTATAGCACTAAGGGAAAAAAGGCATTATTTTATGATTGCAGGATATCAGTTCAAAATCAATGAGGATATTGAAATGAAACCCACCACTTTTATCAAAGTAACTGCAGGAGCACCTGTTGAAATGGACCTAACGGCCTCCATCATTTGGAAAAAATTTCTACATCTTGGCGCTATGTTCAGAACTGGTGATGCATTTGGCATCTTGGCCGGATATAATATAACAGAACAGCTTTTGCTTTCCTATGCTTTCGACTGGTCTTATGGTTTGCAGACCGTACGTTACAATGGTGGTAGCCACGAAATTATGTTAAGGTATGATTTCATTATCATTGCCCCACAAAAAATCAGATCTCCCCGTTATTTCTAATTTGTCATAGATTTTCTCTTATGAAATATAAAAACTTACTGCTCCTTCTTTTATTTTTTTGCCATTTAGCTAATCTAGCGGCACAAAAATCTCCTGAAGAGATACGTGCCGATAAATGCTTTGAACGTTTGGCATACAAAAAAGCAGTTAAACTCTACAATGAAGCAGATAGGATTTCTGTTGCAGGCTTGCGTAAACTGGCCGAATCTTATTCGAAATTAGGAGATTTTTTAAATGCTGAATTGTATTTCACGAAGTTCATGCAAGAAGGTGAATTTAGTGAAGAGGATATTTTTAACTATGCATTGGCATTAAGATCTACCGGAAAATATACTGAATCTGAAAAATGGCTTAAAGAGTACAGCGAAAGGTTTCCAACAGACCAAAGAGCCAAAGATTTTATGAAAAATGGAAAGGCAATTTTTGCCTCCATGAAAGAAGAAGGAAGATTTAAAATTGTCAATTTGGCATTTAATAGCGCCGAACAAGACTTTGGTCCTGCATTTTTTGGTAATAAGATTGTTTATAGTTCAAGTCTTCGAGTGGGTGTTCAACCAATAAAAAGGAGCTACAGTTGGAATGAAAAACCATTTCTGGACTTATTTGCAGCTGAAATTAACGATGAGGGACAATTTGTTGAGCAAAAAACACTCAATGAAATTCAAAGTAGAGCTGTAAATAAAAAATATCACGAAGGCCCTGCCTGTTTTGGGGACAATGGAAAAATAATGGCATTTACTGCTAACAATTATAGTGGTAAGAGTAGGAGCGGAGAGATTAAATTGCAGATTTTCTTTAGTGAATTGATTGATGGAGTTTGGCAAAAAGAAATCCCATTTAAATTTAATAATTCTGAATATTCGGTTGCACATCCATGGTTGAGCAAGGATGGAAATACTATGTATTTTGTAAGTGATATGCCCGGTGGTTATGGAGGAACAGATATTTATCGCATCGAAAAGAAATCGGACAAAGAATGGGGCGATCCTATTAACATGGGTGAGAAAATTAACACGGAAGGCAATGAGATGTTTCCTTTTGTGGAAGAAAAAAATGGATATATGTTCTTTAGTTCTGACGGACATTTAGGATTGGGAGGCCTCGATGTTTTTATGGCTGTTATGAAAGATTATGCTATCGGTAAGGTAATCAATATGGGAGCCAATTTGAATGGCAGATTCGATGATTTTGCATTGATTGTAGATGAAAATCTTAAAAAAGGCTATTTCTCATCAAATAGAGAAGGAGGAAAAGGAAACGACGATATTTATTATTTTGAAATTTTGAAACCTTTCCGTTTTACGAAAAGCATAAACGGTAAAATTACCGATAACATATCGAAGCTGCTAACATCGGTTAAAGTAGAATTATATGATGCCGATAATGTCTTAGTTGCAGAATCTTTTACAGATGAAAATGGAGCCTATAATTTTGTAGTTGATGCCGATGAAAGAAGCTATTATATTAAGGCTGGTAAAGAAAAGTTTGAAACTGGAAGAGGTGTGTTTAGTACAGCAAGTCTGGATGTAGAGGAATTTACGGCTGATCTGTCATTGGAAAGAGTTCCTGAGTTTAAGCTAATCTGTCAAGTAACAAATAAAATAGATAATGAGCCGATTTCAGGTGTAAAAGTTTCCATCCTTAATATGGATAAAAATTCAACAGAAGTAAATGAAACACAATGGGATGGTGCTTTTTCAAAAATGCTTGAAGGATACAAAAGAAATCAAACACTCAGATTAGAAATTAAATTTGAGAAAGAAGGATATCAGTCAAAAACTTTGAGTTATGGTAATCTGCTTCTTGAGGATGGAGATTATATCATTACTGAAAAATTGGAACTCCTAAAGGTTGAAAAATTTGAAACAGGGATCGACATCGCAAAGGTAATAGATTTAAAACCAATTTATTTTGAGTCAGGCTTATCTACTGTAAATGAAGCGTCTGCTCAGGTTTTAGATCAGATCGTAACTGTATTAAATGATAATCCAAACATGATAATTGAAATCAATGCACATACCGATTGCAG
>CANETR010000379.1 GCA_947441325.1 Saprospiraceae bacterium | reverse complement strand
GTATGCTGAAATTAATGCTGATGGCACAACACGTCAACCTTTAAATCTTGAAGCTGTAAATTCAGTAGGTGACGACACTTATCCTTTCTATGACAGTCGTGATAACAATCTTTACTTCGCATCTACTGGCCATCCTGGTCTTGGTGGATACGATATGTACACAAGCAAGCGTTCAAAATCAGGTAGCTGGGGTGCAGTAACAAATATGGGACCTGGTTTCAATACCAGTTTAGATGAATTTGCTTTCATCATCAACCGTGAGGGCAAAGACGATTGTTATGGTTACTTTATCTCTAATAGAGAGGGAACTACTACAATTCCAGGTAAAAAAACTTCAACAGATGATATTTTCTCTGTTTTAATGCCTGAGCGTTGTGATGTGGAACTAGCTATCAAAGTTTATGACCAGGAAAAAGGTAACTCACCTGTAAATGGTGCGGTTGTTCAACTTATTGAAAAATCAACTGGTAAAGTAGTTGACGAACAAAGCAATAGCACAGGAAATAGCTACAACTTTACGCTTGAACAAGGCAAAGAATATGATATCGTAGCTAAAAAAGAAGGCTGGGAAAGCGGTGCTAAAACCTATGTTGACGCTCGTCGTCCAGCATTAGAAAAGCGTTTCGGCACAATCGACAACCCAATGTCTTGGGAAGATAAAACTACCCTTAGAGAAATGGGCCTTATTGTTGAGACTTTCAACAAAAAAACAAATGAACCACTTGGTGGCGTTAGTGTGATTGTTTACGGTGCAAACAATGAAATCCTTAAAGAATCTACAGTAGCTAACAATCGTCATGAATTCAAAATTGGACGTAACAGTGATGTTCGTATTCAAGCACGTCTTCAAGGCTTTGTAGGAGAAAGCAAAACTGTTAGCAAAACAGAAATGGGTAGTTTGCAAAAACTTTACCTGACTCCTCCTCCAATTTTTGTTAATGTACTCTTCGACTATGACAAATTTAACATTCGTCAAGGTGCTGCAGATACTTTGGACATGATTGCTACTATTTTGAAAGATCATCCCGACATGGTTGTAGAAGTTCGTGGTCATACCGATGCGCATGGTTCAAATTCTTACAACGAACTTCTTTCACAAAATCGCTCTAATTCAGCAATGGATTATCTCCTTGAAAAAGGAATTGAAAAATCAAGACTTCTACCTAAAGGTTATGGAGAAAATGAGCCTGTTGCTCCAAACGAAGGTCAAGATGGAAAAGATAACCCAGATGGTCGTCAGCTCAATCGTCGTGTTGAATTCAAAATCATCAAAGGCGAGGGTGCTTTAGGAGACAATGGTAGCAATGATCAAAATTCAGTTGTTTCTAACGAAAAAAAAAACTAACTGAGCCTGACAATAAGAAAAGATCTGCAACCACAATAAAATTTGACAAACCCAAACACGATTTTGGAACACTCAAATTTGGTGAGACCAGAGATTTAACTATTGAGTTTACAAACACAGGTAAAGAAGAGTTTAAAATTGAATTTGTTCAGGGTGGTTGTACTTGTACAGAACCTTTAGATTGGTCGAGAAAACCAATTGCACCAGGCAAAAAAGGCTATGTTAAAATTAAATTTGACAGCAAATTTGCCGAGATAGTAAAGGGATACAGTTCTGCTGTTGAAATTTACGGAAATGTGAAAAATGATATGGAACTCTACTTTTTATCTGCTGACATTGTAAAATAAGCTGATAGATATTTAGAAGGTCCTCAAACTTAAAAGTTTGAGGACTTTTTTTATTTTTGTATAATTATATTTTGATTAAAAAGTAAGGTAAGTGTACAAAGTAATTGATAAAAATGATGTAGAATTCTTCAGTTCAATAGTCGGTATAAGAAATTGCTTAACTGAAGATTTGTACGATTACAGTCACGACGAAACTGAAGATTTAAAGTCTTTGCCTGCAATAGTACTGAAACCTTCGAACAGTGATGAAATTTCCAAAATATTGAGTTACTGCAATAAAAATTTTATCGCTATTACTCCAAGAGGAGCCGGAAGTGGTTTGGCAGGTGGTGCTATTCCTTTAAAAGGTTCAGTCGTTTTGTCAATGGAACGTTTTGATAAAATTCTTTTCATAGATGAAAGAAATCTACAGGTAACAGTAGAGCCTGGGGTGATTACCGAAGTATTGCAAAATGCCCTTAAAGAAAAAGGATTATTTTACCCGCCAGACCCTGCGAGCAAAGCATTTTGCTATATTGGCGGAAACGTAAGTACCAATTCGGGTGGGCCAAGAGCAGTAAAATATGGCGTTGTAAAAGATTATGTGTTGAACCTTGAAGTGGTGCTTGCAAGTGGTGAAATAATTAACACAGGAGCAAACACCTTAAAAAACTCAACCGGATATAATCTCACCCAACTTTTTGTTGGCTCGGAAGGGACGCTTGGAATTATTACTAAAATACAACTGAGACTTATCCCCTATCCTAAGCATAACCTGCTAATGCTTGCTTCATTTTCCAATAGTGATGATGCCTGTGCTGCAGTTTCGGCCATTTTTAGAGCCGGTATAACTCCATCTGCATTAGAATTTATGGAACGCTCTGCCATAGACAAGGCAATCTCCTATCTGGGTAAGGCTAACTTTAATATCAGCGAAAATACCCGCGCTCAATTGCTTATAGAGGTCGATGGAAATTATTTGGAAACCCTTTATACCGATTGTGAAACTATAAATAATGTCCTGGAAAATTTCAACTGCAGCGAGCTATTATTTGCAGATACAGAAAGTCAGAAAATTGAACTTTGGAAAATCAGAAGGAATATTGGGCATGCTGTCAAAAAAACCTCGGTCTATAAAGAAGAAGATACAGTAGTGCCAAGAGCCGAACTGCCGAAATTAATAAAGTTTATAAAAGATATAAGTATTAAATATGGCTTTGAATCTGTATGTTATGGTCATGCAGGTGACGGCAACTTGCATGTGAATATTCTAAAAGGAAATATGACTGATTATGAATGGAATACAGATTTAAATAAGGGAATCAGGGAGATATTTAGCTTTGTAAAATCATTGGGAGGAACAATATCTGGAGAACATGGAATCGGTTTGGTACAAAAGTCTTATCTTGACATTGTTTTTACAAAAACAGAATTGGATTTAATACGTTCTATTAAAAAAGTATTTGATCCAAACGGAATACTGAATCCAAATAAAATTATTGATTTATAGCCTGATGAAATATTTCTACATCATATTGTGTTTTATTTTCCTTTCTGTATATGATGCAGCTGCAACCCATATTGTAGGAGGTGTTTTGAGTTATGAGTGTCAAGGATTCAATGCAATAAATAATACAATAACTATACGCATAACTTTAAGAGTTTATCGCGATGCAATTAATGGTCAAGCACCTTTTGACAACCCTGCCATTGTTGGTATTTACACTGCTGGCTCAAGTACAGTTTTTCAAACGCTTCAACTTAATAATCCGGTAATTACCAATGCCCCAATTGACC
>CANETR010000378.1 GCA_947441325.1 Saprospiraceae bacterium | reverse complement strand
TGGGGTCGCCTGTATTTGAAGCGCAATAATTTCCTAAATTGCTCAATTGATCATTACCAACCGAGCCACCTGATGGCAGAACCCCAAGGTTTACGGCATTACAAATAACATCGAATGCAGCACCGGGTAAAGTAAATCCTCCAGAGGCAGTAATTGTAAAATTAACAGAACCTGTACTTGCTCCAGCTGGAATGCTTAAAGTGTGCGTTGTACTGGTGCCGGGAGCGGGTGTTGGAAAATTCTGACAGATTTGCTCGAGACAGGTTTCATTTACAATACAGGCTCCCCCATCATCTTCAAAAGCCCTGAAACAGACCTGAATGCTTGCAGGATAATTGGATTGGCAGTTGAAAGTCTCGCTGTATTGTGTATTGGGCGGATTGGTAAAACAAATGCCGCTTTGCGGATAGGTAGTCCAACCTTGATTTTCGATATTAACCCTCCATTGCGGATCTGGAGTTCCTCCAAAAATACCGTCGGTACAGGTCGTGGCTGCATTTCCGCTATTTACTCTTACAGATAGGGTAACCTGAGCTGACAATAAATTGCAAACAAAAAATGTAATTAAAAGAGGCGCTATATATCTTAACATATTCAACAATTTCTAACATCTGAAGAAACTAATCCAAAAATTATCCTAATTTGGATTTTGACAGATAAAAGTAGTAAAAATTAATGTTTCATCATAAAAAATTAGGCAGCATTTTGTGTCAGGATGCTCATTTCACCATCTACTTGGATAAGGTAGTTTTAGGTTTAATTACTTCAAGCAGGATTTAATAAAAAAAGCGCCGAAGCGCTTAAAAAATATTAGTCATATCTGCCCCTTCGCACCGAAGGATCTCTTTTTCGTTGTATAAACTGATTTACGAGCGCTAGCATGAGTATGATTACGTTAGGAATAGAAATAATCCAAAAATTGGCATATTTCTGATTTTCAATATCTCTCTGCTGAATTTGAACTTTTTCTCTCATCTGCGGGGACAATTCTTCTTCTGACAGGTCTACATTTTCTATTTTAGGCAGCTGTGTATTTTGAATATTGTCAAAAGAAATTGTAACCATCACGGCACCTAAAATTCCAATAATACAGGTTATGTATATCCAATAATTTGGAAAATTTGGCCTTAATAGTTTTAACAAGAAAAGGGATAGGGATACAAAAGTTACCAAATAAAAGAGCAAAACATATGGCAGAGAGCTACTCATATCGAGCATATGAACATCATTGTGTTGAGCATTTAGCAACATTGGCAAAAGCACAAACATCAAAATTTTTAATAACTTATTCATTGTTAGCAGTTGAATTTGAGGGTGGGTCGGAATTAAGAATCTTTTTATTAAACTCTGACATTGTTTTCTCCAAGCCTAAAAAACCAAATGTCTTACATGCGCCTACACAATGTTTGAGAATCTTTGGCATTTGTTCGTTTTCATAGTTCCCCCACTCTCCAAGTACAAAATCGACCTGATGCCCTTTAGAAAAATTATTTCCTATCCCAACACGCATTCTTGGATAATCGCCAGTTCCCAGGTCCTGTTCTATACTTTTAAGTCCGTTGTGTCCACCTGCACCGCCTTTTCCTTTAATTCGGATCGTACCAAAATCAAGATTCAAATCGTCGAGTATAACCAATGTATTTTGGACCTCTATTTTTTCCTTATTCATCCAATAGCGAATTGCCTGTCCACTCAGGTTCATATATGTAGAAGGTTTCAATACAATATAAATTCTGCCTTTGTGTTTGCATACTGCTACAGCGCCATAGCGTTCAGACTTATAGCTGCCTCCAAGCGACTCTACGAGGGCATCAGCAACTTTGAAACCTATATTATGCCTTGTATTTTCATAATCAACACCAATGTTGCCCAAGCCGGTAATGAGATATTTCACGACGTCTTTATTTTCCTCTTTAACAATAGATTGATTGGGGTTTCCAAAAAGGTAAAACCAGATTTTTTTAAGCATAGATATTCAACAAAAAAAGACGTAACAGGTTCTGCCCCACTACGTCTTTGAATTTGCAATAAATTGCGATTATTATTTTTTCTTGCCTTCTGATGCAGCTTTTGTCTGCGCTGAACGAAGTGCACGTGGGATATCAATTGAGGCTACAGGAATACTTCCGTTGGTGATAGCTTCTACACCTTCAGCAAGTTTAATGTCGCGAACACGCAATGATTTTCCTAATTCCAATGAAGTGATATCAACATTGATTGTTTCGGAAAGTGATTCTGGTTTTGCAAAAACTTGAAGTTTACGCATTTTCTGAACCAATGTTCCACCTACTTTCTGACCTTCGGAGGTTCCAACAAGTTTGATGGGAAGATTAACTTTAACCAACTTGCCAGCTGACAAAGTTTGGAAATCAACATGCAAAATAGCATCTGTTACAGGATGATATTGAACTTCTTTTACGATACACTCTACGGTTTTACCATCTAAATTTATGTTTGCTTTACGGAACTCGTTTGTGTAAATCAAATCACGTATTTCAAGTGGCGCAGTTGAAAAATGAACTGTTTCGCCATTACCGTAAACAATACAAGGAACTAATCCCTCTTTTCTGATAGTTTTTGCCTGACCTTTGCCTAAACCTGTTCTGTTTTGGGCTTTAACTTCAATCGTTTTCATTGAAAAATAGTTTATTTTTATTAGTTTACATCTTCATTTTAGAAAAAAGTGTTGCAAAGATAGTCTTTTTAATTTTAAAAGCAAATAATAGTAAAAAATTATACTCATTTTAGAAAAATAATTCCATTATAAGCACTTGCTGAAGTTTATTTGAAGGTCTCTCGAAGTCTTTTAATTGCTTTCTGGTTGGATGGGATATTAATGGCCGATAATATATCATTTTTTTCCCTTTGTGTGAGGTGTAAGCTCAGTGAGGCCTTTTGCTGCATCGTTGTCTGCTTATAGGCTAAATGTACCATATCTACTTTATCATAGCCTAATTTTGACTGTAAAAAGCCGATAAAACTGTCATGGTGATAATCCTGAATATTATCAATATCGAAAATCGCGCCTAGTGGACTAAAAAAAGTACTTCCCAAACCTGGGTTATTAACTTTAGGAATGTCGTCTACTTTTTTCTGCCCTCTTATCGAAATAATCGTAACCCCACTGGTATTTTCTCTTATCCAATTTCTATTTACAGCAAGGAAGCGAACAGCACTTTCGATACCAAAATTATCTCTAAAGCCGGCATCCATAATCTCTAGTACAGGAGAAGTAGGAAGTTGTACATTGGGGAAAATAAGCGGAAAAGAGCCGCTCATTCTCAATGCTGATGCAAAACGTAAATTATAGGGATTCTGCTCTTTTAATAAAGCGCCAAAGTCTACCCCGTCTATCTCAGAATAATTATTGTAAGAATCAATCACAAAAGGTGGGCGCATCATGTAACTAACTGATTGCGGTGAAATAACAAGAAACCTTCCATCATTAATAATGGCAGGTGTTACAAACATT
>CANETR010000377.1 GCA_947441325.1 Saprospiraceae bacterium | reverse complement strand
ACCTGCTGGCCTAGTTGTTTTTTTGGTTGCATTACCGCTGTGTCTGGGAATTGCACTTGCCAGTGGCGCACCAATCCTTTCAGGAGTAATTTCAGGAATCGTTGGTGGTATTATTGTAGGCATTATCAGCAATTCGCAAATAAGCGTTAGTGGTCCTGCTGCGGGCCTCACAGCTGTTGTGGCTACCTCTATTATGACCTTGGGTAATTTTCAAGTTTTCCTCATGGCAGTTGTCATTGCCGGTTTAATTCAAATTATCAGTGGAATTGCCAAAACTGGATTTATTGCCGATTATGTTCCATCAAATGTTATCAAAGGACTGCTTGCCTCTATTGGCATAATTCTCATTTTGAAACAGATACCACATGCTTTTGGCTATGATAAAGACTTTGAAGGTGATTTTGCATTTTTTCAACCAGATAATCAGAATACATTCTCTGAATTATTAAACATGTTGAATTACTTTTCGGCGGGGGCCGCAATCATTTCGGTCATTTCGATTTTAATCCTAATTTTCTGGGAAAAAAGTCCATTAAAAAATGTTTTACCTGCACCACTATTAGTTGTAGTTTTTGGAATTTTAGCAAATTTTCTTTATCAAAATTTCGTACCGGATTTTTATATATCTTCCAGTCATTTGGTGAATATTCCGGCAATAGAAAATATATCTTCAATTGTTACATTACCTGACTTTAATGCTGTTGCAAATCCAAAAGTTTGGATTACTGCTGCTACAATTGCAATCGTTGCCTCACTGGAAACACTCCTAAACCTGGAAGCGGTCGAAAGATTAGATGCTGAAAAAAGGCATTCCTCTCCAAACAGAGAACTTGTTGCTCAGGGTATTGGCAATAGCATTTCAGGCCTTTTGGGCGGAATACCATTAACTTCTGTTATTGTAAGGAGTTCAGTAAACATAAATGTTGGCGTAAAAACCAAAATTTCTACCATATCTCATGGTATTTTCCTGTTGGTATTTGTATTGTTTGCAGGTCCACTCCTCAATCTTATTCCACTGTCTTCCCTGGCAGCTATACTTTTGTTCACGGGTTATAAGTTAGCAAAGATATCCCTATTCAAAGACATGTATAAAAAAGGATGGGATCAGTTCATACCATTTTTAGTCACTATTTTTGCTATTGTTTTTACAGATTTGTTAGTAGGAATATTAATAGGATTAGCAGTAAGTACTTTCTTTCTTTTGAAAAGTAACCTCAATTATCCTTTTATTATGAATAAAAACACTGCTTACAAAGTTGAAAGCTATAACTTAACTTTGGCTAATCAGGTCTCATTCCTCAACAAAGCCGGCATTAAACAAGCGCTTTGGGGCATGCCAAAAGGGTCTAAAATAACCATCGATGCTGTAAACTGCGATTTTATTGACAATGATGTTCTAGAAATAATCGATGAGTTTAAAACTACCATCAGTAAAGAGAAAAATATTCAGCTAAATGTAGTTGGCCTAAAGGACAAGTATAACCTAGACGACCAGGCTGATTTCATAGACTATCTCGATAAAGAAACGCTCGATTCTCTTAGCCCAGCAGATATACTTTTGTTGTTAAATGAAGGTAATAAAAGATTTGCATTGGGCAAGGCTCGTCATAAAGATTACACCAAACAGGTTGTAGCTGGTAGTAACGGCCAATACCCAATGGCTGTTGTAGTGAGCTGTATTGATTCAAGAACCAGTCCCGAAATTATATTCGACCTTGGTTTAGGTGACATTTTAGCCATTAGAATTGCTGGAAATATTGTCAATGAAGATATTTTAGGCAGTATTGAACTAGCCTGTCAGAAATTGGGCGCTAAACTTGTTGTGGTGTTGGGTCACTCTGAATGCGGTGCAATAGCGACAGCTATCAACAAAATTGATGAAGGATTTATTGGCTCAATCACTCAAAAAATTGAAAAAGCAGTCAATCAATGCGGATGTGATCGTTCTATTTTATTGAAAGATAATGTTGCCTTTAACAATGTTGTAAAACAGAATACGCTTAACTCCTTCAACGACATCATATCTCAAAGTGAGTACCTGAAAGACGCTAAAGCTAGCGGTGAGATTGATATTGTTTCAGCATATTATGACCTAAAAACGGGATTGGTCAGTTTCGAAAATCAAACAGTATAATATAGCCTTAGCTATTAGACAATAAAATATCAGAATAGAAAAAATAAGGATAAAATACTTCTAATTTGAGACTTTAAGTTAAATTTGCGCCTTCATTTCGAGTTTAAATTTCCTCGAAAAATCCTGTTTTTTATTTTGATGAAACAAAAGTTAAAAAAATTGCCTGAATCCAACAAACAGGCTATAAAATTCATACTCATAGGTGTTTTGGCCGTTTTAACGGACATAATATGCTATTTTATTGTCCTTAACTTATTACCTGAAAAGGTTTTTCTTTTCGATAATGAGGTGGTAGCCAAAGCAATTTCATTCTTATTTGGATTCACAGTTACTTACACACTCAACAATCGTTGGACTTGGAGGAAAACAGATCATACAAAAGAAAGAATTTTCAAATCGCTGCTTTTGTACAGTATCTCATTGGGACTAAATGTATTTTTTAATTCTTTTTTCCTTTATTTACTCCGCGACAAGGGCTTTATCGATTACTTCCCTTTCAGTTTTGCAAATCAAATTTGCGACCTTGCAGGATTTAAAATTGGTGCCCACCTCTACGCAATCATCATAACTACAGGACTTACAGCAGTTTTCAATTTTCTTGGTCAGAAATTCTGGGTATTCGCCGATAAAAAAGTTATCGAAGAGTAATCTAAGACAGTTTCCAAATTAATGGTAAAGTGTAATAAATAAAGAGCGTATATATTATTATTGATATAATATTCAGCCAGAATCCTGTTTTTATCATCTGTCCTATCTTAATTTTTTCGGTACCATATACTATTGCATTGGGTGCTGTAGCCACTGGCAGCATAAATGCACAAGACGCCGCACAGGTAGCTCCTATCATTAGATAATAGGGGTGAATTTCCAAAGATTTTGACATAGCAATCAACACTGGCAACACCATTGAAACAGTTGCAACATTGGAGGTAATCTCGGTAAGAAAATTAACCATAGTAACAACTAGCATCAAAATCAGAAAAAAGGGCAAAATATGCAAAACACTCAGCGATTTCCCAATCCAGGCGGCTAGTCCCGAAACCTCAAATGCCATAGCCAAAGATAATCCACCACCAAAAAGCAAAATGACGCCCCATGGAATGTTCACGGCTGTTTGCCAGTCAAGAATTGTAGGGTATTTTTTGTAGGTATCCTCATCGATATGAGCTTCTTTCTCCGTTTCTTTAGCCTTTTTCTTTGAAGGAATAACAAATAAGATGGTCATAGCTACCAATGCAATGATGGCATCATTAGGAATGATACTTTTAAGCCAAAATGCACGTAAAATCCATCCTAATATCGCTAATGCAAAAACAATGGCAACAGTAATTTCTTCAAAGCTT
>CANETR010000376.1 GCA_947441325.1 Saprospiraceae bacterium | reverse complement strand
GGGCACAAATCAGCAACTCAGTCAATGGCTGCGTTATGCCGCTGCAAATGCGCTCAAAAAATTAGGAGCCAAATACAAAGAAAAAACATTGGGTACTAAAATCTCAACGGTGCTTAAAGAGGTTATTTCAAAAGAAAAAAGCCCTATGCTATTAGGAATTTACAGTGATTGGAACTAAGGGTATGAATAAGAGACAGAAGAAATATAAGCCATTAAAATGATTACAACGCTCAAAGCCCGCTACTGCGGGCTTCTGTCTATATTGTTTTTGTTTTTATTTTCTTGTTCATCAAAAGAAAAAAAGGGCGAAGAATCGAGTATTTTTCAGTATCCAAAAGATACGGTATGGAGGGGCATTCCTATGAAATTAAACAGCGCTCTTTACAAAAAAAATGCCTTCCCATCCTATACTGACAGTATATTGATTGCCTGCGAAAAACAGCAAAATTTTAATTATTTTGTTGGAAAATCTCAAAAAGAAGTACCTGCAATTCTGAATAAACTGAACAAGCAGGAATATTTAAATTATGCTCAATTGCGTTTTCTTGGAATTCCGGCTGACAAAGATTCCAGAGAAAAACTGAAATACCTTAACCTACGTGGGCGCAATCTCAAGCATATTCCATACGAATTGAGTATGCTGAAAGGCCTTGCTGATCTTCAATTGAGCGATAATAGTATCGGAAACATTCCACAACATCTTTTTTATTGCAGAAATCTAAAAAAATTGGATTTGAGCTCCAATATACTATCCTATATTCCAACTGAAATTGCCTATTTGAACCAATTGGAAGAGCTTACACTAAGGGATAACAAACTCAATAATCTTCCAACAAATTTATCACAGCTCAAGAATCTTAAAGTATTGGATTTGAGCAATATGCACACAAAACTTTCTCGAAGTTTCAATAATTTTATCCATATTCCAAATGCTGTTTGTCAGCTTGTGAACCTGGAAAAACTTTTGCTGGAAAAATTGCCGCTTCAGGTAATTCCTGTCAATATTGTTTATCTGAAAAATCTCAAGGTACTGAGCTTGAATGGTTGTTATAACATGAATGTTTACAATGCGCTCAGAATTCTATCAAATATGCATCAGCTGCAGGTGCTTGATATTTCTTTCACAGGCACACATCGTGTTCCCAATGAGATTGTAAACCTAAAAAATTTAAAGGTACTAATTTGGCAGGAAGAGGGAAGTTATAATAAGGCCGAAATTGAGAGAGTACAGGCTATGATGCCGAATACCAAAATTTATTCCGGTAATGGACCAAGGCCTTTTCTGCGTTCCAATTCTTTAAATACTATTCTGAATGGATATTGATGCCAATGCAATTGATATCAGTTTTTCAACTGTAATTGTAAACAATAAAAAGCTAAGGGTACAGCATTTAAAACAGGCAAATGCAGCCAATAAACCTATGCTTGTTTTTCTGCACGAAGGCTTGGGTTGTATAGAACTTTGGAAAGACTTTCCACTTAAACTGGCGGCTGCTACAGGATACAATGCCATTGTTTATGACAGACAGGGTTATGGTGGGTCAGATGCATTAGACCTGCCCCGACCGATGAACTATCTGGAGATAGAAGCCTTGGAATTTTTACCTGAATTGTTATCAAAACTGAATATTAGTAAGCCAATTCTGCTGGGACATAGCGATGGCGCTTCAATAGCGCTGATATTTGGAGGAAAATACCCATGTTCTGCTATTATAAGCGAGGCAGCACATATTTATGTGGAGGACATTACCATAGAGGGCATTAAAACTGCAAAATCAAATCCCGATTTACAGATTGTAAAAGAAAAGCTAAAGAAATATCATGGCAGTAAAACGGAAGATATTTTTAGTGCATGGGCAGATACCTGGCTTTCAGATGACTTTAGGAATTGGAATGTCAGCGCTCTCATTTCTGAAATCAACTGCCCTCTGCTGCTTATTCAGGGTTTGGATGATGAATATGCAAGTCCAATCCATGTAGACAAAATAAAGGAGGCAACGCCAAAAGCGACCTCCATAGAAGTCTTGTTGCCTGAAAAATGTGCACATGTGCCACATTTTCAAGCAGCAGATCTTGTATTGAAAACTATGATAGCATTTATTAAAAATCGGGTCGAAATATAATTATCGATCCTGAGGCATACGCTTGGCTCTTTCGATAATGATATTCTCTGAACGAGAAATTTTTCCGTCAGATACAGACCTGTTTACCGCTTCGGTATCGGAAATATGAGTGCCAAAACTTTCCTGATCCGGTGCTTTGATGACCCCTTTGTCATCGCCAAAAACCATTACTTTTTCAAGTTTGGGCAAATCAGCCTTCGGAATCGTAGAATTTTTCAGGTCGGCTTTTTGGGCATAAACTGCGTTGCCAATAAATGACAGGATAAGTATGAGGCTGAGTTTGTAAAATACTTTCATGACAATTATTTTATTGATTCTTTTAGTGTTCTGATGCTGTTCAGTACGGCATCTTCCATTTTTGATAAACGTCCATCGCCCGAAATGGCTAGCTCATTTGTTTCTATTTCATCTTTTTCCATTTTTGCAATGGTTTCAATTCTTTGTGCATTGCCAAGGTCAATATTATCGGGAGTTTTGACAGCAGGTGTAGTGCTCAAACCATTTGATTGCCAAGTTTTTGCAGGCTTTGCTGGTGTTATTTGAGCTTGAGCTTCAAGTGAACAACAGAAAGAAAAAATAAAAAGGGACAAGATTAATTTAAAGTGTAGCATCTTATGAAGATTTGATTTGCAAGTGCAAAATAAGGCTTCTTAACTTTATTTTCAATATATTTGCAGGCTTTAATTTCAATTTAACAAATGAAGGGATATTTTTTCAAAGCTTTTCTCTGTTGTTTTTTTTCTCTGCTTCTACTCTTTGCCTATGAAGCAGCATATCCCTTTTTCCCAATTCTGCACAATTTTGAATCTCCCCATTTTTGGACAGAATACAGCGTCAAAAACAAGAGCAATCTGCTTGTGGCCGACTCAACAGCGCTTTTGGAAGATCTTAAAAGCTTAGAATCTGATACTATCTCAACAGACAGTATTTTGAATGACAGTAGTATGGCATTTCAAGCTAAATTTAATTTTAAAAGAGCCAAATTGCCCGAAGAACTTGAAAAATACGATGGCACTGAATACCTGAGCGGCTTTGTTGAAAAATTACTTGATTTGAAACAGGGTAAAAGAAAAAAAGTAAGAATAGCTTATTTTGGAGATTCTACATCCGAATGCGATTTGATTGTGTCTGATCTTAGAAATATGCTTCAAAGGATTTTTGGCGGCTCGGGGGTTGGTTTTGTTTCTGTAGCGCCTCTAGGGGCCAGTGGCAGACGCAGTATTATTCACCGCCATTCACCAAATTGGTCGGTCGTTTCCTATTTTAGACAAAATAAAAATCCGGCATTTCCCTTCGGTTTGAGCGGTGATTATTCCACTGCAAGTTCAAGCAGTATGGATCGTTCTCACAAACTGGGCTT
>CANETR010000375.1 GCA_947441325.1 Saprospiraceae bacterium | reverse complement strand
CCTACTCCTTTTCTTTAGACTGTGTGATTTTTGGGTTTAAGGATGACGAAATCAAAGTTCTATTGGTAAAAAGAGCCGTGGAGCCCTACAGTGGCTTTTGGGCTATACCCGGCGATTTAGTTTATCCCGATGAAGATCTTCCTGAAGCTGCCGGAAGAATTTTATACGATTTGGCAAAACTCAATGGGATTGAGATGCATCAGACTCAAACATTTGGTGATCCTAAACGTCACCCGCAAGGAAGGGTTATTACCTGCGCTTTTCTTGCATTGGTTCGTGTTGATGAATTGAATGCAGTTGCATCATCATGGGTTGATGAAATACAATGGATGCCTGTTGATAAAGTACCGCAACTTGCTTTTGACCATAATCTGATCTTAAATAAAACCTATGAAATTTTAAAACAAAAATTGGAACGTGAGCCAGTTTGTTTTGATATGCTACCACTCAAGTTTACCTTGAACGAAATGCAGAAACTCTACGAATATGCTTTAAAGACCGAAATGGATAAGGGTAATTTCAGAAAAAAGATAAAACAGTTGCCGCTTGTTAAACACGACGAAAAGCAACAGTATGTAAAACACAGGCCTGCCAAACTTTTCTCTTTTGATCAGCTAACTTTCAAAAATTTATTAGAAGAAACTGATTATGTGTTTAAAATGTGATTTTCTTTTAGCCTTATTGTAAAAATTACAATAATTATTTTGCGAACAATTAAATAATAGTTATGTTTGAGTAAAGATTAACTTATTTATTGTTTACAAAATTAAAAGATCATGAAAAGTTTATTCAGTTTACTCATTGCCTTAACTGGCTTCACTTCTTTGTTTGCACAAAACAATGTCAACTTCAGCGCTTCCGATAACTGGACAGGGTACATGAATGTTTTTGAATTGCCTGCAAATGGCGGTGGATACGTTTTTGGATCTGCTTGGGGAGTAGCAGGTTTGAAAACTGTAATTGATTCAACGGCTAACACAATTACCCTTAAACCGAATTATAATACCTATGCCGATAATCCGACAGATCCTTATTGGGTTGATACAGTTACCAATGTGGGTAATAAGTTTATGGAAGCTTCTACCTTTGTAGAGCCAGGTGCAACTTTCAACCAAAACAATCTGACTTTTTCAGGTACTGTACTTTCAAATACATTAGATACTGCTTACACAGCAAGTTTCTTCATCAAGGCACTTGACCCTGCTAACGGTTATCAGGATGCTTTTGGTGGAACCAAAGTTACTGAACTCCCTGCAAGTGGTAACTTTACTGTATCTGCTACATCAACTGAATTAGCATCAGGTCTTATCGTTCAATACGGTTTTGTTGTAAAGGGCAGAAATGGCAATCCTGCAGATGAACAAGATTTAGGTTCAGTATTAATTAGCGCACCTGTAACTGCTATTAGCTCTTTTGCTGCAAATAATGATTTTAGCATCAGCCCAAATCCTGCAAGCCAAACGCTTACTTTAAATAGCTCAGAACTATTCGAAGACTACAGAATTTTCAATACTGTAGGTCAGTTGGTACTTAGCGGTAGATATAATAACCAAATCGATATTTCTGCTATCAACGCAGGAAATTATTACATAGAGCTTTCAAACTCAGCTAAAAAGTCTGTAAAAGCATTTGTAAAGAAATAAGTAAAAATTTAAATTTTGTTTATTTAGTAGTTTTTTTGTAAGTTTATTGTGTGTGCAATTCGGGCTGTTTGAAAAAATAGCCCGATTTGTTTTTATTACCCGATATGAAATTTTAAGCAGATTAGCATGATTCGAACTTTACAAGTATTATTACTCTTCGCAATTTCAACATTACACCTTTCAGCTCAGGTAATGAGTTTGAATGGTACTGCGCTCATCGCGTCAGGCGGTTCTCCAACTACTTGCACGGCAGGCACTCTTAACTTGCTGCATGAGCTGTAGCTGCTGCATGGTCTTATTCCGGGCTCTTACAATGTAAAAGCGATTGGAGTTAATTCTGGAATTGTTCATAGTACAGTCATTGTAAAGAAATAACACTATAATTAAATAATTAGCCGCAGCTTATTAACTAAGTCTGCGGCTTTTTCTTTTTAGGACCATACTAATTTTTCTAAATGGAATACTTTTTGAATAAAACAAAACAGCCGTAAACTAAAAAGCCACCCGAAGGTGGCCTAATCTGTTAATTTTATCTGTAATTATTAAGTCCTGATAGATCTATTGTTGAAACACCCTTACATAGTCAACAATCATTTTTTGTGGAAATACTGTTGTAGCATCTGGATTTCCGGGCCAGTTTCCGCCAACAGCAACATTGAAAATAAAGAAAAACCTTTCATCGAATTCAGCCAAATCTGCTGGCGTGGTATTTAAAACATGGTATTCGATATTGTCGCGGTACCATCTAATGGAGTTGGTATCCCAAACGATTGAAAATACATGAAACTCATCATTTAATCTGCCACTAGTCAATGTATTTGATGCACCTGATTGGACTCTTTGACCAGTTTGATCTGCCCAGTGAGCAGTACCATGAACGGTTTTGTCTGTAGTTGTACCTCCCACCATTTCCATGATGTCAATTTCGCCACATGCCGGCCAACTTACTGAACTGATATTATCGCCCAACATCCACAATGCGGGCCAAATTCCCTGGCCAAATGGCATTTTTGCTCTGATATCAATACGACCGTATTTAAAGGATTTAAGCCCTTGTGTCTTGATTCTGGATGAAGTATAATTCTGTCCGCCAAAACTTTCCTGCTTTGCAGTGATGGTCAATAATCCATTTTCTACAGTGGCGTTATCTGTTCTGTAATATTCTAATTCATTATTTCCCCAGCCCCAATTTCCATTACCAATATCATAGGTCCAATCGGATGATAGACTATTGCCATCGAATTCATCGTTCCACACTAAGGTCATATTCGGATAACTGAGTGGGGTAGAAAAACCCTGGTTAAGTAAAGAATCGGCATTAACACTAACGGTATCATTCTTTTCGATAAAATCACTGAATGTAGTGTGTGCGCGAGATTTGATACGGTAAGTGCCACTCTGTGTGTAGGTATAATCGGCTATTCCGTCATTTGTTTGAATAACGGTAGAGTCATTGTTCCTGAAGAAGGTAACTGTGTAGAAATTAACCTTATCTGCCTGAGCAATCACCTCTACATTTCCACCATTGGCAGCAACTGTAGTGCGTAAATTTTCCGGCAGGACAACCGTTTGAATTGTCGGCTTTTTGCAGTTGACAAACAGAAGTAGTCCGAAAATTAAAACTGAAAATTTCATATTAAGTTATTTATTGTTGAATAATATCATCGATGTAGAAAGTGCCGGCATTCGCTACGTTCCAGCCTGGGAAAAGCACGAGTCGGTCATAAACTCCGGAAGTAGATCCTGTAAAGTCGACAGATATACTTTGCCAGCTGTTAGCAGCAGTTACATTTACATCCAATTCGACAAAATCGTTCGTATTGGCCGAATTTTCAACTTTTACTCTGAAT
>CANETR010000374.1 GCA_947441325.1 Saprospiraceae bacterium | reverse complement strand
GGACATGACAGTATCTGTTGCAATTTTTAGTTTCATTTTTACAACGTTTCCCCTCAACAGTAGTTCCTTTACAACGTTCGGCTTCGCACTCGGTAGAGCCATTGATATATTTTGTTTTGGTTTTGTCAGATCCAAAAGAACCTAAAACTAGGAGAATTGCTAATGCGAAGGTCAAAGATTTGAAAAATACTTTCATAATATTTATTTTTACGAATGAGTTTTAAAACCGCCTGTAAAATTAAAGATAAATTCTTATTTGGAAATCATCAAATAGAATTTATTAAATAATGCAGCTTCTTTTTTTCAATATCAATATAAATTGATGCCCTAGCAGGTTTTAGACTTTAAAATTTGAAAATTTCACAAATGCCCTTAGCATAAAGTCATTTATAGATTCATGATAAAAAAAGAAAAATCTTCCATTTTCAACTGGCTCATCATTGTAGCTGCTCTGGGCTATTTTGTTGATATTTATGACCTTGTACTTTTCAATGTTGTAAAAAAAGAAAGTCTGGAATATATACAACAGCTAAAAGGGATTGACATCGATGTAAAAAATACTGGCATTTTTCTTTTCAACTGTCAGATGGTCGGCATGCTTATAGGTGGAATTCTTTGGGGCGTTTGGGGCGATAAAAAAGGAAGAATCTCTGTACTATTTGGCAGTATTCTACTCTATTCGCTTGCCAATATCATCAATGCTTTTACCTTTGACATCAGTTCTTATGCCGTGGTGCGTGTTATAGCCGGAATCGGACTTGCCGGTGAACTGGGCGCTGGAATTACCTTGGTCTCGGAAACTATGGACAAGGAAAAAAGGGGTTATGGCACCATGATAATTGTTACTTTCGGTGCCTTGGGTGCTGTGCTTGCGGCATTAGTAGGCGCAAAAGGTCAAATGCTTGTAGGCCTCATAGCGTCTTTGACTGGTTATACCTTTCAAAACTGGCAGGTTGTTTACCTGATTGGAGGTTTTATAGGCCTTTTGTTGCTCTTGTTGCGGGTTGGCACTTTCGAATCGGGTATGTTCAAAGACATGAAAACACATGGGGTAAAAAAAGGTGATTTTCTCTCCCTATTCAGAAATAAAGAAAGTCGAAGTAAATATTTGTATTGCATTATGATTGGCCTTCCAACCTGGTTTATGATTGGGGTCCCTGTTGCCCTTTCGCAGGAAGTATTTGCTGAAGAACTAGGTATCAATGGAATCTCGAACGGCACTGCTGTGATGTTTGCATATCTCGGTCTTTCGATTGGTGATTTAGCCTCGGGTCTTTTGAGCCAGGTCTTGCGCAGCCGCAAATTAGTAGTTTATCTTTACCTGCTGCTTTCGCTTATACTATTATTTGTATATGTATTTCTGTTGAAGGGAATAAGCGTAGAGGCCTATTATTCTATTTGTTTCCTGATTGGCTTCTGTGCTGGTTACTGGGCTATTTTTGTGTCAATTGCAGCCGAGCAATTCGGTACCAATATTCGATCTACGGTTACGAACACAGTTCCAAATTTTGTTCGCGGTGCTGTTTTACCTATCACCATGAGTTTTACTGCTTTGGGGGGTTATACCGGCAATATGACGTCAACACTAATTGTTGGCCTAGTCTGTTTGGCTTTGGCCACTTTTGCAACATATAAGGTAAAGGAAACTTTTGCAAAAGATTTGAATTATTTTGAAACCCTATAACTACATTTCAACGTTTTGAGATAAAATATAATTATGAAAAAGTACCGCTTAATCTGCCTGTTATTTTTTTCTGTTTTGCAGTTTTTGTCTGCTCAATCACTCGAAATGATTCAGCTCTACGAAACTGAAAAAAAATCTTTCAGATCAGGCGCTGAAATGCCTTCAATATTGGCAACCAACAACTACGATTTGGTTTATCATCGTTTGGAGTGGAATATCGATCCGGCTGTCAATTATATCAGCGGTGTAGTCAGTTCGCATTTCTTTCCGCAAAGCAACCTCTCCGTACTTGAATTCGATTTATCCAGCCAGCTTAGAGTAGACAGCGTTGTATTTCATGGAAATGCGGTAACTTTTTTGCATAGTGCTAATAACATACTTTCGATAAATTTACAAACTACGATTCCTGCTGCTCAACTCGACTCCATCTCCGTTTATTACAGAGGAGTTCCGCAGAGTACCGGATTTGGTTCATTTGTACAGTCAACACATAATGGAAGTCCTGTTATTTGGACACTTTCGGAACCCTATGGCGCGATGGAATGGTGGCCATGCAAACAAAATCTACTCGATAAAATTGACTCAATAGATGTTATTATCAGAACCAATCAAATTTACAGAGCTGCCAGCAACGGTATTTTGGTTTCAGAAATAACGGTTGGTTCAGACAAGATATATCATTGGAAACATCGTTATCCAATTGCTACCTATCTGATTTGTCTCGCAGTTACTAACTACAGTGTTTATTCAGAATATGTTCCTTTTGCCGGCGATACGCTGGAAGTTTTGAATTATGTTTATCCGGAAGACAGCATCACTGCAAGGTTTACAACAGGTCGTATCATCAATCAGGTACAGCTTTTTGATACCTTATTTGGAATTTATCCTTTTCAAAATGAAAAATATGGCCATGCGCAGATGGGCTGGGGAGGAGGAATGGAACATCAGACATTTACCTTTGTTGGTGGCTGGAGCTATGAATTGCAGGCACATGAACTTGCACATCAATGGTTTGGCAATAAGGTTACCTGTGGCAGTTGGGAAGACATTTGGCTCAATGAGGGATTTGCGACCTATCTTTCCGGGCTTTGCTATGAATATCTGGAACCAGAATGGTGGATGCCTTTCAAACAGGGAAGAATCAGTAATATTACCAGCCAGCCAGATGGTTCTGTGCTTTGTAGCGACACCAGCAATATCGGAAGAATTTTTAATGGTCGTTTAACTTATGCAAAAGGTGCTATGATTTTGCATACCCTACGCTGGGTGATGGGTGATACTGCCTTTTACAATGCTGTTCGCAATTATTTGAACGATAGTAATATTGCTTATAGTTTTGCAAAAACACCACAGTTTATCAGCCATATGGAACAAGCATATGGACAAAGTCTTGCCTGGTATTTTAGCGACTGGTACTATGGAGAAGGTTATCCAAGTTACCAGATAAACTGGAATCAGCAAGTCAACAATCAGGTTTCGATTACTATCAATCAGACACAATCGCACAGCAGTGTTCCGTTTTTTCAGTTACCGGTTCCAATCAAATTTAAAAACCAAACCAACGATACAATTGTCGTTTTTCAACATGATTTTTCAGGTCAGACTTTCAATTTTCAGCTTCCTTTTCAAGCCGACAGTATAATTTTTGACCCTGAGCTGTGGATAATTTCGAAAAACAATAGTTATAATCCAACAAATACGGCTGTTGAATCGATACAAAACTGGCAGAGCATCAAAAACTATCCGAATCCTGCCTCTGATATCATGAGCGTAGTGTTGCCTGAAACATCAAAAAAGAATATCATACAACTGTC
>CANETR010000373.1 GCA_947441325.1 Saprospiraceae bacterium | reverse complement strand
TTTCACAGTTACAATTGGCCCGATACAGGGAATTATACTATTACGCTTTCCATAGTAGATGATAATGGCTGTGAAGACGATACTACAGCAAGTATATATTGGAGACCTCAGCCAGTTTTTCCTATCGGTTTGGTCAATAGCAGGGCTTGTGTACCGCTTGTTGTACCTGCAGCCGACCCTAATCCTTATCCGGGTAATGGTTATACAACAAACTGGACATTCGGCGATGGCAGAACAAGTACTGAAGCAGCTCCGCAGATTATATATGAAAATCCGGGAATTTATACTGTTCAGGTTGTAGTTCGCTCTCCCATTGGATGTATCGATACTTTCAGCAGTACGCATACTGCTTTGGAAGTTCCAATAGCAGGTTTCTCTTTTAGCCCAAATGGTACGGATCTGAATATCTATAATTCAACTGTACAATTCAGCGATTCATCCCAGCGAGCCGGACTTTGGATTTGGAATTTTGGTGACGGGAACGCTGCCACACAGAGAAATCCAAGACATGTATTTAGAGATACGGGACAAATAACTGTTACACAGGTAGTTTTTCACCAAAACGGCTGTACAGATACCGCACAGGCAGTGCTCGATATTATTCCGAAATTCAGTTATTTTCTGCCAAATGCATTTACACCAAACAACGACGGAAAAAATGACGAATACATGGGAGCCGGTTACTTCCAGTATATTCAAAATTTCAACATGAGTATTTACAACCGTTGGGGTGAAAGAATCTATGAAAACAACAGTCCATACGAAGCTTGGAATGGTAGAAAGTTCAATACTGGCGAATATTGTCAGGCTGGCGTTTATGTTGTTGTTGTGCGTTTCAAAGGGCCAAGAGGTGAAATTGAGGAAATCAAAGGTTTTGCTACGATTGTTTATTGATATTAAACCCAAAGCTAATGAAAACTTTAATCGTAGGCGGTGACTTCGGTAAAAGCCCCAAAAGTTCATCCATCATTACTAAGCTTATATCCTATTTTGAAAATACAACTGTATTAAATGGTGGCAGCATTGATGAAATATCGAATGTAGCGTCAAACTGTGCTATTTATGACCTTGTAATTTGGATGCCTAATATCTCTAATGAGATTGAAAAAATTTATCCCCAAAAAGGCCGTGGTGCAGTACTTTTTTGTTCCAAGGTACTGAGGGAAAATCGAAGCGAGTCAGATGCTATAGCCAGAATATTCCGTATGAATGGAAATGGCGTATTAGCCATTTCGAAAGAAGAAAATCTTTTCTCTTTTAAACTCATAGATGCTTTGGGCAATTGCTGGATTAAAACCACAGAGCTGAATCTACTGGCAATAAAAATGCTTGAATTGACTGCTTGGACAAAGGCATCAATTAGAACAGCTACCAAAGCTGCCGAATTTGAATTTCCGGAATATCCTGAGGAATTGAAAAAACTGGTTGAGTTGAATAAAATTGTAGCCGATAATTTTGAAGCTATAGGCAGCCGTTATTTTGGCAATGTCTCTACCCGCTGTATGAAAATGTTTCCTTCACTCAGACTGGATACTGTTTATATGCTGGTTTCAAAAAGAAACAGCGACAAACAAAGACTGAGTACCGATGATTTTGTCAAAGTCAGATACCAAAACGATATTGAATATATCGGAACAGAAAAGCCCAGCGTTGACACAGCCATACAGGTAAACATTTACAAGAACTTTCCCAATATTAATTTTATCATTCACGGGCATGGTTATATTGATGGGATGCCCTTTACAAAAAGATACTATCCCTGTGGCGATCTGCGCGAATTTGAAGAACTCCGCCAACTCTTACAAGATAATGGCATCGTCAATCTTATCAACCACGGTTTTATTATTTTTGCCAACAATATTGCACGTATGGAATTATTGGTAAATAATCTAAGATTCAGTGACAGGGCTATTGGCAACGAAGTCCCTGTGCTCTGACCTGATAATTTTCCCAAATTAACAGCTTTGCTGAAAAAAGTGGGGAAAGTATAATATATTTACGGCGATTTGATACTGATACTTACCTCTTTGTCGGTATTTTAAGAGAAAAATATATTAAAAATGGATGTTCCTGTTCTATTCCTGATCTTTAAAAGGCCCGATACAACTCAAAGGGTATTTGAGGCTATTAAAAAAGCACAACCTAAACAGCTGTTTATTTCGGCCGATGGTGGAAGAAATGAAGAGGAAAAAAAGTCCTGCAATGCATTAAGGGAAGCCATTGTAGCTCAGATCGACTGGGACTGTGAATTAAAAACCTTATTCAGGGAAAACAATTTGGGTTGCAAAATGGCGGTTTCATCTGGTATCAGCTGGTTTTTCGAAGAGGTGGAACAGGGTATCATTCTGGAAGATGACTGCCTGCCCAATGAGAGCTTTTTCAAATTTTGTGAAACCATGCTCGAAAAATATAAAGACGACCAAAACATCTGGCATATTGGTGCAAATAACTTTCAGGATGGAATAAAAAGGGGCAATGCCGATTACTTTTTCTCCATGTACAGTCATATTTGGGGCTGGGCAAGCTGGCGAGACCGCTGGCAGAAATATCAGGTCGATGTCAATCAATATAACCTCGACAATTCTCTGCCTTTCTATACAAAAAACAAGATGCAGTTCCGGTATTTCAAACACAGACAAAAACAAGTAGCATCGGGAAAAATGAATACCTGGGACTATCAGTGGCTTTATTGTATGTGGCAAAACAAAGGTCTTGCAGTACTGCCTAATGTTAATTTAGTTGAAAATATTGGTTTCGACAGCAATGCCACGCATACTAAGGCTGACAGTTTTCTATCAAGTTATAAAATTTCAGCACTCCAACTTTCTCAATTTCCGGATGAACTGATTCAGAACAAAGAAGCAGATGAATATGCTTTCAAAAATGTGTTTTGGAAATCATCTGGCCTGCTAACCAGAATAAGATATCTTTTTGGTTTTTAATGTTTTTTAAATCGATTTAAAGTAATAATAAAGATGAGCGATACTGTAAAAAGTCCAATCACCGGATCTTCCAATGTTAAAAAAATTGACGAATTGACGGAAGATTTTTTTGTTAAAAACTATCAGCAGAAATATGGTCTAGATGTTAGGAGATTTTTCTCTGAACATAAAAAAATAGGGGTTTATCAATGCCTCGACTCTAACTATATTTTTTACTATCCATTTGTAGTTGGCGATAGTGCCTTTTATGAAACATTGGAAAAATTCGACTGGTATTACAAGACCGAAAAATGGGATTATGACTTTTCGGAAAAATATATCAAAGATGGTTCTGAAGTTTTGGAAATTGGCTCGGGCTTTGGTTTTTTTCTTAAAAAATTGCGCGATAAAAACTGTGTGACAGAATCGGTAGAATTGAACAAAAGCGCCGCCAAAAAACTCGAAGAACAAGGATTCACAGTTCACTGTACCGCTTTCGAAGACTTTTCGGCAGCAAATCCTGACAAAAAATACGATTACATCTGCGCCTTTCAGCTTATGGAACACATCCCCAATGTGGGCGATTTTCTGGCCTTATATGCTA
>CANETR010000372.1 GCA_947441325.1 Saprospiraceae bacterium | reverse complement strand
TAATCCCTTTATTTTCAAGAGAGAAACCCCAACCAGGTATTCTTATGTTCCAATCAGAAAGGAACAGCTTGAGCTCATAAATCTCATTGGCAGAAAGAAAATTGTATTGCCTGCTAAAGCAGAGGAACAGTTGAAAGAGACCCTCAAAAAAATGGTTTCCGTTTTACCGGTCCACAGCGATTTGATTATTGATGACAGCTCTGTGCCAGAACATCCTTGCGATGATAGAATCTATCTACACTTTCTGCCCATAGGCGAATTTTTTAATGTGGAGCTTTTTGTAAAACCTTTTACCGAACAGCCGCCTTATTTTACTCCGGGCAAAGGACATGAAAGGATTTTGGCTGATGTCAAGGGCCAGACTTTTTATGTAAAAAGAAATTTAGATACCGAAAACAGCCATGCAGAAGAACTTATAGCTGCTTCGGCAGTTTTGGACCTGCGCAATAGGGAAGGAGATATTTGGACACTCGACGGTATAGAGCCCTGTCTGGCATTATTGGCCGAGTTGAATGAACTGCGCAAAGAGAATAAAATTGTAATAGAATGGCCGCAGGGCGAAAGGTTGAAAATCTCTTCTTATGCCAATTTCGACAGCCTCTTTATGAATGTGAGAAGCAACGGAAACTGGTTTGAATTGGAAGGAGAACTTCGTGTCAGTGATGATTTGGTAATGGATATGCAGCTTTTGCTTGAGAAAAGTCGAGATTCGAAAAATCGTTTTATCAGTCTCGATGATGGTTCTTATCTGGCACTAACGGAAACCCTGTTCCGCAGACTGCGCGAAATTGAAAGCTGGACGCAAAAAAGCAAAAATAAATTGATGATTTCGCAATTTGCCGGAGCCGCCTTCAGCGATTTGCCCGATGACCTGCATTTTAGTTCTGACGAAAAATGGAAGGAATTTGTATCCAAAATGAAAGAATCAAGTGATAAAGTTTTTGAGATGCCGCAGGGATTAGTTGCAGAATTAAGACCTTATCAGCTCGATGGTTATCAATGGTTACAACGCATGGCTTATTGGGGTGCAGGCGCCTGTCTGGCCGATGACATGGGATTGGGTAAGACGGTACAGGCCATCGCCATGCTGCTGTCTCGTGCTAAGGAAGGACCTGCATTGGTAGTAGCTCCAGCCTCGGTTTGCGCAAACTGGATCAGCGAGTTGGCTAAATTTGCACCTGGACTGACTGCGCATAATCTTTCACAGGCGCAGGACAGAAATAAATGCATTGATGAGGTGAGCGCTGGCGAGATACTTGTTACAACTTACGGATTATTGCATCAGGCAAGCGATGCACTTTGTGCCAAAAAATTCGGTACAATAGTTTTAGATGAAGCCCAATCCATTAAAAATCGATTTACTAAACGTTCGCAAGCCGCTATGGAATTGCAGGGCGATTTTAGAATCATCACAACAGGTACGCCAATAGAAAATCACCTGGGTGAGCTTTGGAACCTTTTTCATTTTATAAATCCGGGGCTTTTGGGTACAGCCAAAATGTTTCAGGAACGATTTGCGCTTCCTATTGAAAAATGGGGCGATAAAGAAAAACGCGGGCAACTGCAAAAGCTTATCAAACCGTTTATTTTGAGAAGGCTCAAAAAAGAAGTGCTGAAAGACCTGCCCGAAAAAACGGAGATTACCCTGAGAATTGAGCGCAACGAAGAAGAAAGTTCATTTTATGAGGCTTTACGACGCAAGGCACTCGAAAATATACAAGGTGGAAAATTTGATAATGAGGGAGCAAAACGTTTGCAAGTACTGGCCGAGCTTATGCGCTTGCGCCGCTGCTGTTGCCACCCATCCCTTATTCCTGGCGGGCAGAGCATTACATCTTCAAAACTAGAAGCACTTAAAGATTTAGTAGATGAATTGTTGCAAAATGGACATAAAGCACTTATCTTTAGCCAGTTTGTTGATTATCTGCGCATCATTGAGAAGGAAATTAAAAGAATGGGCGTAAACTATCAGTATCTGGATGGAAGTACGCCGCTCAAAAAACGAAAAACTGCCATTGATGCCTTTCAAGGCGGAGACGGCGACATTTTCCTCATAAGTCTGAAAGCTGGTGGAACGGGGCTCAACCTTACTGCCGCAGATTACGTTATACATGTAGATCCATGGTGGAATCCGGCGGTTGAGGATCAGGCAAGTGACAGGGCGCATCGTATAGGACAGCAAAATCCTGTAACCGTCTATCGTTTGGTTGCCGAGGGCAGTATAGAAGAGAAAATTGTCAAACTGCACGGTTCTAAAAGAGAAATGGCCGAAGCGTTGCTGCAGGATACCGATGGAAAAGTGACGATGAATGCCGATGACTTATTGGATTTGTTGAGGGGGTTTTAATAAATCAGAAATCAGAAGTTAGAAGTAGGAATCATTTTTAATTTATAATTGTTAGGTTTTGAATAACTTCGTTTCTTGATGTGCTTCGCGGAATTTCGTTTGTAGAGCTCTCTCGTCTGAGGGACGAGATCGGTTTTTGATATCTGTTACTTGCTACCCAAAAAGCTGATTTCTGACATCTGATAATCTTTTAAATAAAAAGTCTAACTTCTCAAGTCTAAGTGACTGTAGTCTAATATAAAGTCTAGCGTCTGAAGTCTAAAATTCTTCTCGTCCTAAAGACGAGACTAACCTCTACCTTCCGATTTTCCTAGAAATGCTCAATGCTCAATGCTCAATATTCAATGCTCAATATTCAATGATAAATGTTCAATAAAAAATGTTAACACTATGATCAGAATTTTAAGTTTATTTTTCATTGCATCGCTTTTGCTCAGTTCTTGCGTAACCAAGAAAAAATTAAAGCAATTAGAGGCGAATCATTCACTTGCACTGGATAAGGTGATGAAAAGTGAAAAAGAGTGTCAATTGGAATTAGATAACCTTAGAAAGTCGCTTCAAGACAAAGAAAGAGCACTTCAGGAAAAGGAAAATGAATTGAATATTGCCAAAAATAATTTGGACAATGCCAAAACCAAAGAGCAGGAAATGAAGAGTCAGATGGACTTCCTGCGCGAAAACAATACACAGCTTTTGGGTAGACTTTCCGATCTTTCTGTCGTGAGTAAGGCAGGTGCCGAGAGTATCAAAAAATCATTGGAAACAATGGAAGAACAGGGTAGGTATATCAAAGATTTGACCGCTTCCCTCCAAAGAAAAGATTCTTTGAATCTGCAATTGGTGATGAACCTGAAACGCTCCTTAGATAATATCAATGATGACGATGTAAATGTAGAGGTAAAAAAAGGCGTAGTCTTTATCTCACTTTCCGATAAGATGCTTTTCAAATCGGGTTCTTATGAAATAAATAAAACTGCAGACAATGTATTGGCAAAAATAGCCAAGATATTAAACGACCACAAAGACCTGGAAATTTTGGTCGAAGGGCATACCGACAATCTTCCTATGAAGAATGATTGTATGAAGGATAATTGGGATCTGAGTGTGATGCGTTCAACGGCAATTGTACGTTCTTTGTAGAGTAAAATACAATGTAGATCCTTCGAGAATGACCGCTGGTGG
>CANETR010000371.1 GCA_947441325.1 Saprospiraceae bacterium | reverse complement strand
GCTCTTGCCGCTGAGTCTAAACCATTGTTTTTCAATTGCTGCACCCTACTGTCGCGTTCGGCGGGAGATGGCTCACTGCCGATAATGTCAATATAAGCTTTTGTTATATAGGACTGAATCTGCAATGTAGTGACTGACTCGTAATACGGCACCCTGTTATCTGGAATCACGATATCTTCAGTCTTTTTGCATGATATAAAGACGAATAAATATGCAAGGAATAAAAATGATATAAGCTTACTATTAATAATCATAAATCTTAGGTTTGAATCAGCCAAATATATGTTTTTTAAGTACATTAAACAAGTCAATACAAGCATTTTAACATTTGCAGTTCGATGCTTTGTTATTTTTTTTGGAAAGGCTGCTCAACTTAATTTTTAATTTATATCTTTGCGAAACTTTTTATTAACACTTTTAAAAACCATTTTTACAATGCCATATCTGTTCACATCAGAATCGGTTTCGGAAGGACATCCCGATAAAGTATCCGATCAAATTTCCGATGCGCTTATTGACAACTTTATGGCCTTTGACCCAACGTCAAAAGTTGCCTGCGAAACTTTGGTAACTACAGGTCAGGTCGTATTGGCTGGTGAGGTAAAATCTAAACTTTATCTCGATGTTCAGACAATTGCCCGTGAAACGATTCGTCAAATCGGTTACACTAAGTCTGAGTATATGTTCGATGCAAATTCATGCGGTATTCTTTCTGCCATTCACGAACAGTCTTCTGATATCAATCAGGGTGTTGAGCGTAGCAATCCTGAAGATCAGGGAGCTGGTGACCAAGGTATGATGTTTGGTTATGCAACCAAAGAAACCGACAATTATATGCCTTTGGCACTCGATCTTGCACACAAAATCCTTCAGGAACTTTCACATATTCGCAATTACGAGTCTAGCCTTATTCCTTACTTGAGACCTGATGCAAAATCACAGGTAACAATTGAGTATTCTGATGACAATGTGCCACAAAGAATTGATACTATCGTAGTTTCTACTCAGCACGATGAATTTGGACCAGAAGCTGAAATGTTAGCAAAAATCAAAAAGGACATTGTAGAAATTGCTATTCCTAGAGTAAAAGCTAAATTGAAGCCTGAATTACAGTCTCTTTTCAACGATAAAATTACCTACCATATCAATCCAACAGGTAAGTTTGTTATTGGTGGTCCACATGGTGATACAGGCCTTACAGGTCGTAAAATCATTGTTGACACTTATGGTGGAAAAGGTGCTCACGGTGGTGGTGCATTCTCTGGAAAAGATCCTTCAAAAGTTGACCGTTCTGCAGCTTATGCTACACGTCATATTGCTAAAAACCTTGTAGCTGCTGGTCTTTGCGACGAAGTTTTAGTACAGGTTTCTTATGCAATTGGTGTTGCTAAACCATGCGGTTTGTATGTTAATACATATGGTACTTCAAAAGTAAACATAACAGATGGTGAATTGGCTGACAAAATCAGCGAAATCTTCGATATGCGTCCTTACTTCATCGAACAACGTTTGAAATTGCGCAATCCTATCTATCAGGAAACTGCTGCTTACGGACACATGGGCCGCAAAAACGAAGTAGTTACCAAAACATTCAAAGGTCCTGATGGATCGATTGTTTCTAAAGAGGTTGAACTCTTTACCTGGGAAAAATTGGATTATGTAGATAAGGTAAAAGCTGCTTTTGGGCTCTAATCTAAATGATAAATTCAAATAATATAAAGGCTGCCATTGGCAGCCTTTATTGTTTAAAAATTATCCATGATTTTTAGAATCTCAAATTTCAACTTTGGCAAATGTGATTCAATTACTGACCAAATAATTTCGTCAGATATGTTATCGTAAGCATGGATAACTTGATTTCTTAATCCTATGATATTATGTGAATCTGTAATAAGCTTTATGTAAGACTCCTCTGTAGAAATAATTCTTTTTATTGCTTCACCAATTATTTCCAAATTTCTTTCAACTGCTCTTTTTAGCATTATATGCTCAGAGTAGTTATCAAAGTTAACCGATTCCATACTTAAGAAAAGTTCAATCTCATCAATTGCAACTTTTACATCATAAAACCATTTTTTTAATCTATCATCCATAAATTAAAAATTTAGACTTCTCTATAGATTTAATTAGATATGGATTGGATAAAGTCTGTTCTTCGACTAGGTCTACTTCTCGATTAAATAGTTTTATCAAATGATTTTTGAAATCGATGTAATTCTGAAAATATTTTTGAATCTCAATTTTTTTAAATTTTACTAATAAATCAACATCACTATTGTTATGCATATTGCCTACAGATGCAGATCCAAAAATGTACAACTTCTCTACTTGATAATTATCGCAGAGTAGTTTAATCTGAGGTATATATTTTTCAACGAATGACATAAAAAACAAACATTTAAATAATTCTTAAAGTTCCGATAGTCAAATATATATGCTATTGAGTTTCTATGGTTTTTTCTATTGTTATAAATGGATTAAGTAAGATTCGAAATATGTTTGGTTAGTAGTTAAAATACCTTACTTCTGTGCTTTAAATAGCATGTAAATAGCTACAATTCCAAAAATAATATTGGGCACCCAGGCTCCAATGATTGGTGGCAAGCCGGCATGAGTTGAAAAGGTCATCGAGAACTTACCCATAAAAATATAAAGTGCCGAAATAAGCATTCCCAATACCAAATGCCAGCCCATTCCGCCTCGCATTTTTCGCGAAGAAATAGAAAGGCCTATGATGGTTAATACAATAATACTGAATGGGTCAGCCGTACGACGGTAATATTCTACCTGAAAAGGAACAACCATTCCCGAACCCTTTGATTTTTCTTCCGCCACATATTTCACCAATTCCTTGCTGGACATAGCATCTTTCATATTATCTCTTTTGGCTAAGTCAGCGCTTTTTAGGTTAATTGTTGTATCCATCTGACTACCTTTTACCAATCGCTCATTTATACCATTGACATAGCGGATGTTGTAATTAAAAATTCTCCAGGTATTTGGGTATTTAATGAGTTTTACTCTTTGTGCATCTAATGTAAAATTTCTGTTTAACCCTGTATTGTCATAGCGTGTCAATGAAAAATTGTGCCCGGTACTGTCACTTCGGCTATAATGCTGGATATAAATCTCTTCGTTTTTACCTGAAAACAAATGGATATTATCTGTTGGCCCCTGGAAATTATGTTTCCAGATATATGTGTTTTCAAATTTTGTTCTCGATTTATTAGCCATTGGAAAAACAAAATGATTGGCCAAAAAATGTATGCCAGCTATGATACAGGCTCCAATGAGGTATGGATACAGTAGGCGGTAAAAATTAATGCCATTGCCAATCATAGCAATAATCTCAGAGTTTGCAGCTAGTCTCGATGTAAAATAAATGACTGCAATGAGTGCGTAGAGTGGAAAAAGCAGACTGGTGATATAAGGCATGAAATTCAGATAATAATCAAAGATTATCTCTGAATACTTTGGGCCGTCAGGTTTGGCAAAGTCTTCAATTTTCTCAGCAAAATCGACAACTACAGCCAACATT
>CANETR010000370.1 GCA_947441325.1 Saprospiraceae bacterium | reverse complement strand
GTAATTTCGCAACCAACTCTGCCGCTGTAACCTTTTATTGGGCTGTGTAGAACTCGTTGTGGCTGTACTCGAACTGGTACTGTTGATGAAATGGTACTTGAAGACTTCACTGTCTGCGTTTGTATAATTTGGGTCTGATTGTTAGTTTGTGAAGCTTGTGCGGGCGATACAGCTTGTGTTTGGAGTACTGTTCCTTGTTGATTCAAACTTTGTGCATTCTGTTCTGCCATATTGTCCTGGAACATCTTATTTAAACGGATATCGTTGATATGCGTAGCTAGACCCAAATAATTTTTGGGGTCGGCACAAAAAGGCTTTGCAAAAGTCAGATAATTATATTTTTCCTGATCATTCCTCAGTAAAGCTGCAAAAAGGCCAATTTGATTGGTAGATAGGCAGTTGTTTGAATTGATGTCTTTTACGGTTTGCTCACGTCCTGTTTGTAATCCGGCAACTGCAGCATGCAGCTGCGAGAAAATATCATCGGGGAGCGCATTAGTGCATTGCGCAGCCAATTGAGAAAAAAGAAACAACGAAAAGCTGAATGACAGAAATGTTTTCATATTTGTTTTCTGGTATTGATTTTAACTTTAAAATTAGACAAGAGGCATCAACTATACGTTTTTCAAGGCGAGGTTTAGTTTTTTAAGTAAAAAACCCTCAGCTGATGAATTATTCTTATTTTTGTTTTTCCAAACGATAAAGATATGTCTTTAAATCCTTTTCACAATAAAATTTTAATTAGAAGCATCGCAATATTTGTGCTTTTTGCCCTCATCTGTCAGTTTTCGGCTTGCCGAAAAGAACGTTTTATGAGCGGAAATGATTTGGCTCTCGAGTTTGAGACCGATACCTTGCGCTTCGATACTGTTTTTACAGATATGGGTACGGCAACCCGAAAATTTAAGGTGTATAATCCTTACAATAGAACGATTCAGGTCAAGAATATTAGATTAGGAGGTGGCAGTTCCTCCGATTTTCGATTGAACTTAGATGGCCTGGCAGGGACAAATTTTGACAATGTGGAAATACCTGCCAATGATTCCATTTATATTTTTGCCAATGTTAGAGTCGATCCTAACAATGGGGATGCACTCAGAACCGATTCCGTAATTTTTGATGCTGGTGGTGACCTGCAGTATGTACAGCTCGAAGCCTATGGTTGGAATGCAATTTATATAGGCCAAAGAGGTTATCTGACTCGTTTTACCAATGTAAATCTCACACTGACGCCCGATACGCCCTATGTCTTTTTTGGATACATCGCTTTCGATAGCAATTCGGTTTTAACAATTCCTGGCGGAACAGAGATTTATATGTTTGGCGGACCTACAACTCGCCCTGGCGACCGAGCCCTTTTGTACATTGGAGAAAATTCAAGCCTGAAAATAAATGTTGGTGGAGATCTGAACAACCCTGTTGAGTTCAAAACGCATCGTCTCGAAGCCGATTACCAGGAACTGCCTTTTCAGCATGGTGGTATTTATCTGAGCAAAAATAGTATCAACAATCAGATTCACGGTTGTATCATTCGCAATGCAGTGGATGGAATCATAGTTGATTCTTTGGCGAATAATCACCCCTCGCCAAAACTTGAGCTTATCAATAGTAAAATTTTTAACACAGACAGGTCTTCGATTCTTTCGAGACAGGGGAGTATTCTGGCAATCAACAGCATTCTGGCCAATTCAAATCAGTTTGGACTCATCAGCATCCGTGGAGGAATTTATGATTTCAGGCATTGTACGATTGTAAATTATGGAACCAATCCTTTCGTAGGGCACAGTGAAGCATCGCTCAGTCTGCGCGATTTTGAAGTGCTTTACGATGAACAGGGTAATGAAATCGGGGTAAATCTTTTTGATGTTAATGCCAATTTTAAAAATTGTGTTATTCATGGCAGCAAGAACGAAGAGGTTGAACTCGCCAAGTATTTCAATTCTACAGCAAGCTGGAATTACAGCTTTGACAATTGCCTCATGAAACTCGATACCTTCAATACAGGTTTGAATAATATCGTCAGAAATCAGAATCCAATGTTCGAGGATGTTGAAACCTATTCCTATGCTCCCGATTCAATCATATCTCCTTTGGTCAATCGTGGTATAAATATTGGCGTCTTATTTGATATAATGGGGAAGGCTCGAGATGGAAATCCGGATATTGGGGCTTTTGAATTTTAGACTTTAGGATTGAGCTTTGAGATTTAACCCCTTTCCGAAGCTGTTCTTTTTCTGCTGCTAAATCTGTCAACTGAATTTAGATGAAACCTAAGTATGTTATTCTTACACTGATTTTTTCAATTCTGCTGAGTGCCACCGTTATGGTACTTTCTAATAATTTATTAGCCAAAGGAGTTACTACAGATAGTTCAGCTTATAATCTGCCAATAGTTGAAAAAGTATTTTACTTAGGCGGAGAAAAAATCCGTTTCTTAATCAGAAATCCTAATGACCAATCGGGAGTACTGTATTTTAACATGCACGACAACGAAAATACCAGCGTTGCTGCTACAGATAGTTTATTGACCCGCGCTAATGGTAAATTTGTTGAATTAAAGTACAAAGGGAACCGTAGAGTAGGTGGTTTTACAATGGATAAAAAACAATTTCTGTTCGACCCGAATAGAATTTACACCGACCTTGGAATTTACAAAACCCTACAAATGCATGGGACCTATTCAGTAGAAGCTAAAAAGCAAGTAAAACTTTTTTCAGAATTTATAGTGGACAGTCTGCTTGCCGAAGCCGAAATCATCGTTGCGGTACATAATAACTCAAAGGGTTATTCTATCGAAAAATACTTGCCGGATTCTGCCTTTCATGATAGTGCCGAGAAGGTTCATTACAACAGGAATAAAAGCCCTCATGACTTTTTTTATGTGAATGAACCGGAGCATTTTGAATATTTCAAAGAAATGGGATACAATACTATTTTACAGAGTAAAAACCCCGATGATGATGGGTCACTCTCCGTTTATTGTGCCAACAGGAAAATCCCTTATATAAACATAGAAGCTTTGGAGGGACATTTTGCCCAACAGCTCGACATGCTGATGTTATTGCAAAAGTTCCTGAAAGATAGGAACTAAACACATTAATCGTCAGAGCCTGAATCGCCTAAATAGCTTTCGCTTTCTTTTGAATAATAGTACACTTTAAGCAGGCAAGTATCTTTTAGGTAATAAATATAGAAAGCTCAAGAGAATTTTTTGAATTTTACAATGAAGGAATATTTCCTGTTACAGGCAAAAAGAACAGACAGAATCTTCAGGGAAATTGGTATCAATCCCTGGATTGGATTGCTGTTGAGTATATTGATTTTTGCCTTGCTAAGCGAGTTGCTTTTTTATAAAACAAGTTTGGCAAAATATATTTTAATGCTCAGCGCCCTGAGCACATTCTTTGGATTAGGCGAAAAGCAAAGGACTGAGTTTTTACAAACAGTTTTTGGCGATGCTCAGTACCGAGGTATTAGAATGATCGAAAATCTTATTTTTGCCCTGCCTTTTATGATTGTTTTAATCATAAAGTCTTGC
>CANETR010000369.1 GCA_947441325.1 Saprospiraceae bacterium | reverse complement strand
TAGATGAAATTAAATTTCCATCTGCATCATAATCATTATTGACTAACACATAGTCACCATCTCTGAAAGGCGTTTGATCATAAAGATAACCATCGGGATCAACTAGCGGATCATAAGCATAGTTAGTTCCAACATCATCTAGATAGTCAGTTCTAGTGGCTCTGAATCCAATTTCGAAACCTAGATTCAAGTTGCTATGAACTGCAAATTTGAAACCAAGGCCAAGAGGAAAAGATACTTGAGTTCTGGAATAAGGTTTTCTGTTTGGAAAATTAGACAATCCTTGCCCTTCAGTATTCAATGGTTGTAAAGCTACCCACTCATCACCTCTTCTTAGAACATCGAAATGTTTAGCTTTGGGATTAAAGTTAAAAATGCTGATGCCCAAAAATGCATAAGGAGAAAACATTTTACCATGTCCTACCGGATTGTAGCCCATCAGATTGAATTCACCCATTAAACCAATCTCAGTTAATGGTGAACGAAAATGAAGGTTTCTCACAATATTTCTGTCCTGTTTGGAATCCTTATCATCACCTGAAATTGTTCCCAGAGCTACCTGAAGGCGGAAAGTCAGGTATTTATTCATGTTGTATCTGCCAAAGATTGCACCAGCAAGATGCATATGTTTAACATCTACTATAGAATTTACTAATTCTCCGGAATAATTGGAGAAACCTCCCATTACACCCACCTCGAAATAGGGTCTTGCCCAAGCATGTTGTGCCTTAACAAATAAAGGTGTCGAAAGCACAAACAGAGATAAGAGTATTTTTTTCATATGATTGTTTTGTTTCTAATGCAGATTCGGGTGATTTTATTATGCACAAAGATAGATTTTTTGTTTCAAATATTAAAATCGACTGCATCAGAATTTTACAAAGGAAAAAAGCTATGCATCTAATTGACTATTACGCTATCTCTGTCGTAGGATAAAGCAGTAAAAATTCCTTGTCCACCACTTATATTCGTTAGTATTCTGTTTGGCTGCGCGAAAGGACTAAAATTTGCAGATTCTGCATCAGACAGGGTTTCCAGAAAATCATGATAAATTTTCTCTATATGGTAGAATGTTGCAATAAGTGTATCTCCAGTTTCATAGTCGTATCCAGTTCCAAAAGCTACCTTACCCCCATTAAAAAAACGTGCATCATCAATTGTGATATCGAATTGCGGATCTTTAGCCAGGGTAAATCCACTCTCATCTGTAGTGAGTGAATTCTTGTGTAACATTACCCTGTAAAAATCTACTGTATTTATATCATCGAAAGCCGAAACTATTACTCCCGCCTTGCCATCCTTGTATAAAAGATTCATTGAATCAATCTGAACAGGACGAATGAAACGAGTCGTTGCAAATATCTGACGTCCACCATTAGGATCTATTACTTCCAGTTCAAAATCATTGTCATAATCTAGTGGACAAATGCCATTGGACCCATAGTTGTAAAATCTGGTTCTGTCGGCATTAAAAAATGGAATAAAACCGAAGAGACTATCAGCTGGACAATTCGGAGAGAAATAAAAGGACTCATCCAGGGTATCTGCAACTCCATTATGTCGAATGATTACCGTGGCACCTTTTACAAGCGGACAGTCATCGAGGTCCTCGAAAAAACCCTTGGTTTCGGTAACAAGAACCCTGTAGGGCTGTCCTGCTTGGAGATAACACTCTACGGTAAGAATCCTTTCCGGTTCGGGCAAATTTAGATTTATATCCCTTTCGAGCGAATCGCAGGATGATAATGCTATGCAAGCAAAAAGAGTTAAAAAAATTATATTTTTCATGTTAGATTAAAATTCGAAGTTCCAGGTAATAGTGGGAATAATAGGTAATAAGGTGACTGCTTTCGCCTGAAAGCGTTCGGGTATAGCCAGGGGAGAATCCTCGGTGCCAGGGGCATATTCAGGGGCGATATAAATAAAAAACACATTGTATCTATTGTACATGTTATAAACACTTAGCGTAAGATCACTTTTGAATCTTTTCTTAGATAGAAGCTTTATTACAGCTCCGAAATCCAATCGGTGATAGTCGGGCAATCGGTAAGCATTGCGCTGACTGTAAAGAGGAATAAATCTAAAAGGATTATTGCCCGTAATGTCAGTAAAAATCATTCTTTGCTCTGGCAAAGAGTAAGCCTTTCCGGTACTGTAAACCCAGGAAAGCGATAAGGTAATAGGTACCTTCTTGAAAAATTTGGCATTTGGGAAAATATCACCCATGTCTAAGGTGCTCACTACTGAAAGATCGTGTCGGCGATCGGAACTTGAAGGAAAAGGAGATCCGTCCATAATATCGGGAAACTGACGCATTGCCCAAGAGAGCGTATATCCTATCCAACCTCTGATTGGTCCGTTTTTCTTCTCTAAATATATCTCAGCACCATAAGTATTTCCTTTGCCAAAGACAAATTCTTTGTCCAACTCATCGTTGACAAAAAGCTGCGCTCCGTCTCTGAAATCGACCTGACCATAAAGCCATTTGTAGTAACCTTCAACAGAAAAAAAGTAATCTCTCCCCAATGCATAGGCCCCACCCAGAGAAAGCATATCTGATGACTGCGGTTTTACTCTTGGATTGGATGGATACCAAACATCTGTTGGCAGGGTTGCACCTGAAGAAGAAACCAGATGTATATACTGATACATGCGGGTATAGCTCGCTTTCAATGAAAAATTTTCCTGAACACTATACTTCATCGAAAGTCTGGGTTCAATTCCTCCAAAGAATTTCTCATTGTAAAATGAACTTAGTCTTAATCCATAATTCATGGAGAAGCGATCATTAATAGTCCAATCATCGGCAATATAAGCTGCCAATTCTCCACCATGATAGTTATTTCCTGCCTGGAATTGAATATCCTGCCCATTACCTGCATCAAATCTGTTCACTGAGAAAAAATGATAGGTACCATGAATGCCATACTTCACAGAGTGCGCGGTGTTTGGTGTCCAACTGTAATCTGATTTAAGATTTAGGTCTCTAATTCCTGAGCCCAATTCAACGCCAAATTCATCGAAGGTATTTTTAATTTTATAAACATAGTCCGACAAAGTGATACTATTGTTCATAAAGAGCTTAGGCGTAAGCGCCCTGTTCCATCTTATGGTTGAGGCAATATTACCCCAATTGAAATTAAATCTTATTTGATCATCTTTGAAAATAAAAAAGTCGCGACCATAATAGGCACTGACATAGAGTCTGTCCTTTTCACTTAATTGGATATTGAATTTTGCATTAAAATCGTGAAAACTATAATCTGGAATAGGATTCCAATTTTCATTGTCTTCATTTACTTTGTTGACCAAACTTGTAATAAGATCGACATAGGTTCTTCTACCAGAAATAAGAAATGATGATTTATCTTTGACAATAGGTCCTTCAACCATCAAACGGGAAGAAATTAACCCTATACCACCTGAAACAACAAACTTTTTTTTATTTCCTTCTCTTAACCTAATATCAATTACTGAAGATAATTTTGAACCATATTCAGCAGGAAAGCCTGCTTTGTATAACTTTACATTACTTATTG
>CANETR010000368.1 GCA_947441325.1 Saprospiraceae bacterium | reverse complement strand
TGACATTGTAGGAAAACTTGTTGCTGCTCAAAAATTTCTCCAATTTGGCTTTATCATTGCTGGCAAAACCGATAAAAACGACCTCTTTACCCTTGAATTTTTCTACCAGTTTATTCAGCTCGGGCATTTCCATAACGCAAGGTTTACATTCGATAAACCAAAAATTGAGCACTACTACTTTTCCTTTAAGCGCTTCCAAAGAATAGGCCTTACCATTGATATCACTAACCGAAAATTTAGCTGCCTGTTTTCCAAGCTTATCTGAAGGTTCGTCCACTGGCCCGCGTTCCATCATACCTTGCTGCATTTCAAGCATCTGCTTTTTCTCCTCCTCGCTAGCCTTTCTCAGCATAATTACTTTGATATCGCCTTTCTTATCTATGTAGGGTTCGGGTACAAAATCGCCCGACATCATAGCAGTCATAAACTCCTCCGGTTTTAACCTTTTTAGGTTTTCAAAGTAAATCGGCGTATTAAAAGGATCGAGCATAATAGGCTTGCTGGGATCCATATCTTCGGGACCAGCTTTTTTCAATCCTTTCAAAGGATTGTCTTTCTGTGCCGTTTTGGTAGTTTTTTTTGAGCTATTCTTTTGTGCATTTGCATTTGATGCAACAAATAGGACTGCCATCAGGGCAAGTAAAATGATTTTTTTCATTGGTTTAAAACAGTTTTTCAGGGTTTATAAATCCATGTTTGTGTGCAAAGTTACTGTTTTTTTGGGGTGGGAAGTATATTAAATTGTTATAAATGCTAATTGACCCACTTTGGGTCTTTCACTTTATGGCTATTTCATACTTATAAATATTTTAATCCGATGGATTTTTTATGCAGAAGGGATTACATATTTTCTACCTCCTAAAGGTGAAAAGCTTAAATTATTAGATTTAAAGCTGATGAAATTATTTACCCCCCTCTATTTCTTTACGAATTTATCCCAATAAATTCTACCTTCTATTTCCATCTTTAAAGTGTAAAAAGCATCATCTTGATTGAGGCTAAATGAAAAAACAAAGGCCGCCCTACTTAATAGAGGCGACCTTAAATTTATACTAATTTATACACTGATTACTTATCTTCCAGCATGTTCACAACATTACTTTTTCCATCAGTAATAATTGTTTTTGCATTAGGAGAAGTTGAAAGTTTTTCGAATGCCTCGATCTGATTTAGTTTGAGAATATTTGGCGTAAGACTCGAATTGAGCATATCATTGGCAACTTTATTGGCTTTAGCTTCGATTTCAATAGCCTTTGCGTTGCCCTCTGCTTCAATTCTAGTACTTTCTGCTCTAGCCTCAGCCTGAATGATGTTTGTTTTTTTCTGCCCCTCAATTTCTATAATCTGTCTTTCGACTTCTTTTTTCTGACGGTCGAGTACAAATTCCATTCGCAGAGCTTCTTGTTCTGCCTCGAGTTTCGACTCAATCGATTTTGTCAGACCATCGGGCAGTGTAATACTTTTCAGCAGAACCGATTCAATCACAAAACCTTTGGGGCCACAAACTTCAGAAAGTCTTTTTTGAATTTCTGATTCAATTTCACTTCGCTTAGCACTATGCATGTCTTTGGCATAATATCTTGAGCAAACATCTGAAGCTGCAGACCTAAAAACAGGCATAATAATATTTTCTTCGAAGTTCAGACCAGTTTCTCTTATAATTTTTTGAACATCATCCGGCCCTATATGATATAGTATTGAGCTTTCAGAAAGAATTGTCAAACCTTCTTTAGATGGTAAATTTTCTTTAATCATGAGATTCATCGTTCTCACATTTATCGTCATTACATTGGACAACAATGGATTGTAAAATACCGGACCCGGCTGACGTACTTTTCCTTTTATCTTGCCGAGCGTTGTCTTTACACCAACCTGACTTGGTGTTACAATTGTACAGGAGCTAACAATAACCATTAACACCAGCATGAATAATATTCTCATATTGCTTGTATTTTAATTAAAAATTGAGTTGATTATAGTATTAATGTCTAACACATCAAATTGTTATAAATTTTGTATTTGGTTTATTTATTCCTACTATAAGACATTAAGATCAATCCCCAGAAGTCTTGAATTTTATATTGACTAGGCTCCCAATCTCTTATTCGAAACTTATTTTTAAGCTACAATTCAAAAACTGTCGAAACTTAACTATCTTTACGAATATTTTTTTTTGGCGAGACAGATCGCTCTTTAAATTAATAACATCTGAATTAAAATGAGCAATATAAAAATAGGCATCAGTGTAGGCGATATTAATGGTATCGGATTGGAGGTAATACTAAAAACCCTTGATGATCCAAGAATTACAGAACTTTGTACTCCGGTTGTTTACGGATCTTCTAAAGTTATTTCATACCACAAAAATATTGTACACAGCGGAGAATTTCCTATCACTAATGTTCGCGATGCCCATCATCTGAAAGAGGGTGAAGTGAATGTGGTAAACTGCTGGCAGGATAATGTCCGCATTACTCTCGGAAAAGCTAGTGAAGAGAGTGGCAAATTTGCCTATGTTTCATTAGATCGTGCCGTACAAGACTTGAACAATGGCCTGATTGACGCTTTGGTTACAGCGCCCATCAACAAGCATGCAATGCAGTTGGCTGGTTTTCCGCATACCGGTCACACAGAGTTTCTAACTGCCAAAGCCAATGTTCAGGACAGCCTTATGCTCATGGTGAATGCCGACTTACGCGTTGCATTGGCCACCAATCATATTCCTATCAGCGAAATTGCAAAAAAACTTAACAAAGAATTGATTCTTCGTAAGTTAACGATGCTGAACCAATCTTTGAGAATGGATTTTGGCATTCAAAAACCCAAAATTGCAGTGCTTGGCCTCAATCCGCATGCAGGAGATGAGGGTACAATTGGAAAAGAAGAACAGCAATTTATCATACCCGCCATTCAAGAGGCCAAAAATAAAGGCATTTTTGCTATTGGTCCTTACCCAGCCGATGGGTTTTTCGGTTCTGGAACTTATCAGCATTTCGATGCGGTTCTTGCTATGTATCACGATCAGGGTCTTGTAGGCTTCAAGTCGCTCTCATTCGAATCGGGAGTTAATTTCACCGCAGGACTACCTTTTGTACGTACTTCGCCCGATCATGGAACTGCCTACAATATCACAGGACAAAACAAAGCCTCGGCTGAATCTTTCCGCGAAGCACTTTTTATGGCAATAGAAATTGTTAAAAAACGGGCCGATTTCAAAGAAATGTATGCCAATCCGCTTAATCCAGTCAACATCGAAGAATATGTTGGCAGCGAAGAAGAAACCATCTCCTTGCCCGAAGATTCATTCGAAGCATTTGTACCAGTCAGTACCTCTAAATATACAAAAGCCCTGATGCGCGAAGCAGAGGACGACGAAAAACATACTACTTCAAACAAGAGATCAATTCCGGAAGAGGAAGAAGAGGATTATGAAGACGATGGTTTCGAAGACAGCGCTGAGACAAATCTATCTGAAAGGGATGATGATGTGAGTGATATCGAAGAAGAAACTTTCTAAAGTTTAGGATTTCTTTAACTAGTCTCTA
>CANETR010000367.1 GCA_947441325.1 Saprospiraceae bacterium | reverse complement strand
TGATTAATGGTCTGTAATTTAAGGATTGCAGGCCTTTTTTAATTTTTGAATCCGGCTGGTTTTTACTATCTTTGTAAAAAGATAAATATGGGAAGAATAATGGCCTTAGACTTTGGTTCAAAACGTTGTGGTTTGGCATCAACCGATCCTTTACAGATCATTGCAACGCCGATTACAACTGTAGAAACGCCAAAGTTGATGGATTTTTTTGATGATTATCTCAAAACAGAAACGGTTGATTGTCTTGTTATAGGTGAACCTATCAGAAAGGACGGTACGCCAACCCTTTTGGAGGAAAAAATCCAGAAATTCATCGAATCTTTTCAAAAAAAATACCCAGCTATAAATATTGCCCGACAGGATGAAGCTTACACCTCACAAATGGCAACTGAATCCATTCGCTTTTCTGTGAAAAGCAAGAAGAAAAGAATGGATAAAACATTGATTGACAAAGTGAGTGCTTTTATTATCCTCCAGGAATATATGGGTTGGAACTAAAACTGTAAATTTTATTATTTAAATTGCCAAAAACCAAGTATAGTCAAAAATGAAACTGCCGATATATGCCTATGGGCATCCAGTACTAAGAAAAAAGTGTGAAATGGTAGAACCTGAGTCTCCAGATTTGAAACAATTTATTGAAGATATGTGGGAAACAATGTATCACACAAAAGGAATTGGTCTTGCAGCGCCTCAGGTAGGAAAGGCAATTCGAATCTTTATTGCAGATACCGAACAGCTCAATGACGACGAAGATGATGAAGACAATTTTATTGGGATTAAAAAAGTATTCATAAATCCTTTAATCCTAAAAGAAGCAGGCGATCCTTGGTCATACGAAGAGGGCTGCCTCAGTATACCCGATTTGAGGGGCAAAGTAAGTCGTCAACCTCAAGTTAGACTCACATATTTTGATGAAAACTTTGTGAAGCACGACGATGTTTTTGATGGCATGAATGCAAGGGTTATACAGCATGAGTATGACCATATTGAAGGGATTCTTTTTACCGATCACCTTTCTCCCCTGAAAAAACAACTGATGAAAAATAAAATGGAGAAAATCCGAAAAGGTGAAATCAGTCCTAAATATAAAATGGTTTTTGGACCAAAATAGTTTTATAAATAATTGAATATGAATAATTTGAATGTAAAAATTCTTTTACTTGCCATCATATTGTTTTTTGGAAGTTTTAGAATAGCCGATGAAAAAAAGCCACCACTCAAATTAGCGCTACTAAAATATAATGGTGGGGGAGATTGGTATGCCAACCCCACAGCACTTCCAAATTTAGCTAAGTTTTGTAATGACAAACTCAAAACTAACTTTGAATTGGAATATGCCACAGTAGATGTGGGCAGTGTAGAAATTTTTGATTATTCATTTGTGCACATGACAGGCCACGGAAATGTGGTTTTTTCGCCTGCAGAGGCAGAAAATCTTAGGCTCTATCTTCAATCAGGTGGTTTTTTGCACATCGACGATAACTATGGTATGGATCCCTTTGTCAGGCCTGCCATGAAGATGGTATTTCCTGAATTGGAATTTGTTGAATTGCCCTTTTCACACGAGATATACCACAGTGCATATGATTTTAAAAGTGGTTTGCCAAAAATCCACAAACATGATGATAAACCTGCTCAGGGTTTTGGTTTAGTTTGGGAAGGCAGGGTCATATGCTATTACTCTTATGAGACCGACTTAGGCGATGGTTGGGAAGACCAGGATGTGCACAATGATCCTGAGGACAAAAGACAGGAGGCCTTGAAAATGGGGGCAAACATAGTGCAATTCGCCTACGAATATTAGGCTATTAGTTTCAAGGTAAAATTATAGCGAAGATTTTTAAATCGTCTCAGATGTCTTTTGAGATGCTAACTCAGGCTTTTTTGCTTAATAAGGCTTCTACAATATCAACTGCAGCGCCTACTGTAAGCATTTTTTCGGCAGAATCATCATCAATTTCAATATCGAAGGCTACCTCTGTGTCTAAGATAATATCTACCAAATGCTGCGAATTTATTTTTAGATCACGCATCAGATCGGTTTCCTCTCCAACAGTTTCGAGCGCCTCTTTATTTTGAACATAAGCTGTGATGATGTCTCTGAGCTTTTCGGTTATTTCTGAACGTGTCATGGGTTATCAGGTATTAAGGTATAAAATTTTAGGATGCCGAATTTTTGGCGGGTTCTATTTGTATGTACTTTTCAACAATATAATTGTTTCTTTGGGGAGATGATCTGGCAACCAATTCTGCCAAAAATCCGGTTAGAAAAAGCTGTGTGCCTATAATTATTGTTAGTATCCCAAAGAAAAAGATGGGTCTGTCTGTCATGCCGTATTCTGTAAGCACTAATTTTGCAATAGTCAGGTAAACCAAAATAGCAAATCCGATAAAAAAAGACAAAAGCCCCAGTGAACCGAAAAAGTGCATGGGTTTTTTGCTGAATTTGCTTACAAAAATTATTGACATCAAATCCAAAGGACCATTTATAAAACGATTAAGTCCGAATTTTGACTTGCCGTGTTTTCGAGGAAAATGTTGCACTACTTTTTCGCCGATTTTTTTAAATCCGGCGGCTTTGGCAATTACAGGTATGTAACGGTGCATTTCTCCATAGACCTCAATGTTTTTGACTACATCGTTTTTATAAGCTTTTAAACCGCAGTTCATATCATGAAGTTTAATACCGCTCATCAAACGGGTTACACCATTGTAGATTTTGGTTGGAATGGTTTTGCTAATCGGGTCATATCTTTTCTTTTTCCAACCAGAAACCAAATCAAAACCATCTTTTTTAATCATTTTATACAATTCCGGAATTTCATCGGGTGAGTCCTGAAGATCAGCATCCATAGTAATTACTACATCGCCCGAAGCATTTTCAAATGCCACATTCAATGCGGCAGATTTGCCGTAATTTCTTCTGAATTTAATTCCCTTTACCGCTGGATTTTGTTCAGTAAGTGTTTGAATAATATTCCAGGAATTGTCGCTGCTACCATCATCAATCATAATAATCTCGTAACGGAAATTATTTGCTGTCATCACTTTTCTTATCCATGCTTCCAATTCGGGCAAAGATTCTTCTTCATTGAGAAGAGGAATTACTATAGTTATATCAATTTCATTGCTATTGTTAACCATCTTGAGGATATTTTTAATAAAAACGCACTATTTTTTTCTTGCCATAAAACTAACAGATGCAGAGATGGCAATACCCCATACTAAGCTGAAAATTAGATTTATAGAAGCTGATCCACTTGCCGAGAAATAGAAAGATGCTTTTTCTAAATGCAAATTTAATCCTTTTTCAACGATTGCAGAATCGCTTGCAGTCAATTTGTAAGTTTCTCCTTTTTCTTTGATTTGCTTGTTGAGTTGAGTGTTATACATCTGATCCGATCTTTTCGCTCGGTAATATTCTTTGAACTTATTGTTATAATCGGGAGCAACAGTACTTTGAAGAAGTAAAATACTCAATGCCATGTAAACTCCTAGAATGAGCGAGCTGAACATCCCCAAACCGAAAGCAGACCAAAAAC
>CANETR010000366.1 GCA_947441325.1 Saprospiraceae bacterium | reverse complement strand
TGGCAGTGGGAAGAATAAAAATGCTACTCTAATCCGTCAGCTTTTAGGTTTAAAATCGAAAGGGACTGTAAAAGAATTCGAAGAAATTGGATTAACCATAAAAGTTACTCCGCGCAATATAGAAACGTATAAAGCTTATGAGCAAATGTCGTTTCCACACCAGCCCTTTGCGAGTATTATTGAAGAAGATGATTTTGAAGAAAGTCAGCTTCGAACCTATTTACAGAATTTCATTTTCATTCCACTTTTGAGTTCTAAAAAATCTGAAAAAGACCCGAAAAAAATATACTTTGGAAAACCCGTGTTATGGACTCCGAATGAAAAAGAGTTAAATGAGATACGTCAAGAATGGGAACTTTATAGAGACACCTTAAAAGCCGGTTTAACTTTTACTACAAAAAAAGTAAACTCAAAGAAAGGTTTCATCACTAAAACGAATTTACCCAAGAAATCAGACACAACATGGATTCACATGCGTCCGCATGCCCGCAACAGTTCTGACGTTGACAAGTCTGTTGACTTCAATGGGAAGTATTGTGTGAAGATGAGTTTTTGGTTGAATCAGTGATGACTTGACATTTCAGAAAAATCCGAACAAAACGAGTAATAACTATTTTATTCTTTTCAATTCCCCACCTGTTTTAAAATGAAAAAGACATATGATTGAGAACCATATAACTGACCCAATATTAACAAAGGACAAGTTCAAATCTCAACGCGATTACAAAAAATACTTGGACACTTTAAAAGAACTAGAAATTATACGAAACATACTAAAATTCGAAGCAAATGAACGCTCTCTAACAAATTTAAGAAGTGATTTTAATAAGGCACAACATGTAGAAACTTCTAAAGAAGCTAAATACTATAAACTTAATCCAAGCAAAAAAAATATTGATCATCGAATTTTAGAACTTCATTCACTCAAGGGTTATGCACTTTCGCAAGAATTATCCTACTTAAGAAATAAATCTAACTCATTAAGAAAACTTATAACAGAACTAGTCAAAAAAAACGAACAGAAAATTGAACGGAAAATAATATTCAAAGCTGATATTCAAATTCTACAAAACATACCGAGTGAGATTCTTAATTCAAGAATTTCTAATAAAGAAGCATGGCGATTGCTCTGTAAAAACAGTAGAATCAAGGATGGAACTTACAATTGCTCCTGGAATAATATTCAATTTGGAGAAGGATACATATCAATAAAAATCGCAGCTAACATCATAAATGTACCCGAAAAATTATGTAAAGTTTCCTACAACTTTATCAAGAATCGCTACATAAAAACTAGCACGCCAAACATAACCATAAACGTAAAAGATGGAATTGGGGAAATTTTAAACCGAGAAGTTCTTGTCTACCACATTGAATTTTTTAACATAACTCTCGACTTTGATTTTAAAAATGAGAACTCACGTTTAGTTCTTATGCAAAACCGTGGTATTTCAAAATACGAGTTCGAACATAATCTACCCATCTATTTTAGAAACAAGTGCTTCGAATATTTATGCACGTTATGCACCTCTGGTCAAAAAATTATTCCAATTGGTGAACGAATTGTTGGTATAAATGGTTCAGAGGAGATAATTGAGTCTTTTCTTTTTCCCTACAAAAAACGGAACCAAAAATATCTAATTTGGGAAAGCACTTTAGAATCTAGAGCAACCTACATATTTGAAATTGATTGGAATGACAATTTAGCTATGAACCGTTTATGTAGCTTTATAAGCGGTGAAACTAAAAACAAAAGAGAAAAACTTCGGAATTCGCCGACATTAAAGAGCAATCTGAATTTAGTCAAAATCATCCAGCATGATGTCTTTAATGTTTGGAAAAAAAACATAGATAAAATTTAACGGCGCCTTATAATTCCCGCCGATTGAACAATGGAATTATTTCATTTCCCAGCACCCGGCCATCTTGAATTGAACAATTTATATATGCCAAAATGATTATCATACTCCTTGTTAGTGGCCATTTGAAGTTGACTGTTTGTTGAACTCCTTAAAACTATGACATTTCAAAAGCCCTATATTCAAGCGTTTCCAAAAAACTTAATTTTTAAAAGGTAATTAAGGGATAGTCTTGTTTGTAAATAGGCTACAATTTGAACCACTTATTTTGTTCAAAACTGACTAAAGGACTTAGAAAAATCTAACCATTCAGAAAGTAAATTTACACCTATTGCAAATGAAAGGGAAATATACATGTATTGACTTATTCGCTGGCTGTGGAGGATTATCAGAAGGCTTCTTGGCTTCAGGTAAATTTCATGGCCTAGCCCATGTTGAATGGGAACTTCCAATGGTTCATACGCTTCGAAACAGATTGGAACAGAGATGGGAACACACTAGCGAGGATGCTGAAAAAAGAGTTGTTCATTTCGATATTCAAAAAACAGAAGAGCTCATAAATGGCTCATGGTCAGACGCAACTATTCAACAATACGGTACCACGAACCACCCTATTCTTGCTTCAAATGGCATTAAAGGAATTCTTGGAAAAGAAAAAGTTGACCTTATAATTGGTGGGCCACCTTGTCAGGCCTACTCCATTGCAGGAAGAGCCCAAGACAAAAATTCTATGAAAGATGATTATCGGAATTATCTTTTCGAGAGTTTCGTAAAAGTTGTAAAAGCATTTGAGCCCAAGATGTTTGTTTTTGAAAACGTACCGGGAATGCTCAGCGCAGAGCCCGGAGGTATTCCGGTTACACAAAGAATTTTCGATGCGTTTGAAGAAATCGGATATGAAATTAAAGAACCCGAAGAATTAAAGAATGTCGTTCTCGACGCTTCACATTTCAGAGTGCCTCAAAAAAGAAGACGCGTTATACTTATAGGCGTTCAAAAGAAACAAAAATTCAATCTTGAATCTGTTTATTCTGAAATTCTAAAATTAGCAACCCCGCAAAGTATTGCAACAGTTAAAGATGCCATTGTTAATTTACCTGCGCTTTATCCTTTGGCTAATCCTGAAAAACGTGATGGTAAAAACGTTTCGCACGAAAATCCGAAAAAGAAAGTTTTACATCACGAGGCGCGTTACCATAACCCTAGAGATGTGCAGGCTTTTCGTGAATGGATTATGCAACGAATGAACAGTAAAAGTTCCTTTGAAAAGATTAATTTCTATAATGTTCGATTGAACAAAAAATCGAACCATGCTAAATACCGGAACCTTGAGTGGGATAAGCCCTCTCCTACTATTGTGGCACATCTATACAAAGACGGACTAATGTTTATTCACCCAGACGAAAATCAAGCAAGGTCTATAAGTGTTCGAGAAGCTGCTGCCCTGCAATCATTCCCGGATGATTTTACATTTCTTGGAAGTAACGCCTACCAATATAAAATGATAGGTAACGCAGTTCCAGTAAAACTTGCAAAAGCAGTTGCAACAGGTGTCGCAAATTATCTTGAAATGAAATCGTGAGAATGAAATGAGTACTAAAGCAAAGAAAAATAAAAAATTAAGAGTGCTTGTGGCTTGTGAAGAGAGCCAAGCAGTAACTATTGAGCTACGTAATTTAGGCCATGACGCATAC
>CANETR010000365.1 GCA_947441325.1 Saprospiraceae bacterium | reverse complement strand
TGGGCCTGGGAAAGTTCAAGTGGCGGACTGATGGGGCAAATCCTTACACCATTGACAGAGGGTTTTGACGAATCTTATCTTTTTCAGAAAAACGGAATTTTTACGCATTACCGCGATACGGCAACCCTGCACAGCAATTTCTATTGGGTGGAAAAAGGTAATTCATTGTTCAGAACGGGAGAAGTGTTTTTATTGTATTTGGGCAATCAGGACCATACAAGCGTCACTAATACCTATTCCATCGAATTTGAAAGAGAAAACCGACTTATTTTGACAGAAGAATGCAACGACTGTTTCGAAATTACTTTCAACAGAAAAGATTAACAGATGATCAGTCCGGAATCTTATCTCGATTTTTTTAGAAATTTTGCAGCATTGAGCGATGAATCTTTTTATGCTTTTTTGTCGAAATGCAAAAGAAGGACTGCTGCAAAAAATGAAATAATTCTAAGCGAAGGGGCTATACAGCGCGATATGTTGCTTGTGCTGAAAGGGCTGCAGATGTCTTACTGTTATCACAATGACAGGCAGCATATTATCGCCTTTTCCTATCCACCTTCACCAAGCGGAGTGCCCGAATCATTTTTCGAAAAAACTGCTTCGAAATTTTGTTTGCAAGCCATTAGCAGCAGTGAGTTTTTGTCTATCAGCTATGAAGATTTTGAGTTTTGTCTTTCTGATTATTCCGATTTGGAAAAGGTTTACAGAAAAATGACCGAGGCTGTACTTGCAGGTACAATACAACGCTGTATTGAACTGCAGGCCTACAGTATTGAAGAGCGTTTCAGCGCTTTTGTAAAAAGAAGCCCACATCTACTTCAACTGATTCCACATAAATATTTGGCTTCTTACCTGAATATTTCTGCATCAAATTTTAGTAAGTTGTATAACACCAAAAAGATTTAATACATCAATTGGCATCTCGTACTGAGCCAGTTCCCGTAATGTTTGAAGTTACAACTGGGCTGCCCTTATACAGGATATCTCCGCTGCCGCTTAGGGTGGCATTCAGCTGTGAACTTACCCTACATTCAATATTGCCACTGTTACTGAGGGTGGCATTGGTGATAGAACTGTAAACATAAAAAGCTCTGTAATCGCCAGTTCCTGAATGAGTAATGTATTGAGTAGGAGAGAAGCCGGTCAGGTTATAATTACCCGATCCGCTCAATTTCATGGTCGATTCTCCTGATTCGTAGTCAAGATTCAAGTCTCCTTCTCCGCTATGTTCTGCGTTAAGTTGTCCGCAGGTGAAATTCATGGTAAGGTCACCAGCACCGGTATTTTTTATTTTAGTTAGGCCATTTATCAAAAAATCTCCCAATCCTTTGATGTTTCCGTTGCCACTCATAACAATATTGAGGCTGTCTAATTGAAGTCCTTCGGACTGTACTACAGTTAAGTCACCATCAGAACTTGTGCCGAAATAGTTAGCAAATGGAATAGAGATATAGACAGTAAGTTCATATTTTCGATAATTGCCGGCTTCCAGCTCCAGCTCCAGAATTCCGTCATTATTTACATATGTGATGAGCCTGTCGATAATATTTTGATTGCCTTTGGCAATAACCGTTTTGGCCGATCCCAAAACGACCACAACATCAAACTCGCCCATAGCTTTTACGCCGGTGAAATCATCAGCTACTGTAATCTGTTGCTCAACAATTCCTCCCTTACCTTTAATGCAGGAATTTAGCAATAAAATTGTGCTTGCAAAAAGCATTAGGAAGAGCACTGACTTGAAAATTAAAGGATTTTTCATAAAGGTAGGAGCAAATTTTAGGACCGAAATATCAAAAAATAAAACTGAACTGAAGCCTAAATCTAAGGATAAAAAACATAGAAATCTTGATATAAAGCAACATTTTTTCCAATTTTAAGGATGAACTTTGTCAGTATAATTAAAAATTTGAAATATGAAAGATAAAATAAAGCTTTGGCAGCAACGTATAGACATACAGACCGAAAGGGTGAAAACGCTTTTCGGAATACTGAGCGAGGAAGAATTGAATAAGAAGTCTAATGCCAAATCCTGGAGCATCTCACAAAATTTACAACATCTGATTGTTATTAACAGCAGTTATTTTCCTGAAATTCAATCCATCAGGTCAGGAAATCAAAAGTTGGGGTTCCTTTCTAAATTTGCTTTTGTTAGAAAGTTTTTTGGTAAAATGATTCTTGCTGGAGTACAGCCAGACCGTAAAAAAAAGATGAAAACCTTTCCCATTTGGGAACCTGCACAGTTTGATGAAAGGAATAATCTGATTGAAGCCTTTGTTGAACATCAGGAAATGCTCAAAAAACTAATCACTGATTCTGAAGATCTGCTGCTAAAAAATGCTGTCATTGCATCGCCTGCCAATAAAAACATTGTATACAGCATAATCGATGCTTTCGAAATCATTGTAACACATGAAGAAAGGCATGTCAATCAGGCGGCTGAATTATTGAAAGCACAAAATAACGGATAAGGCTACTGATTCTTACTAGTTTTCTTCATTCGCTTTGGACCATACCAAAGCCAAAATCCAGTTAGGGTGAATGTTAAGAGGGCAAGCCCCATTATACTGGTATAAAGTAATTTGAAAAAATCGTTTTTTGTACCTAAGTAAAAATCGAGTATCGAACCGTCGTGAATTTTTTCAATTAAATCAGCCCTCCTATGTTCTATATGAAGTATTTTACCATTGGCGCCATCGAGCTGTAAGGCAGTAAAATGATTTTTGAAAATAAATTTCAGCGTTCCTTTTTCTTTTCGAATGTCAATTCGGTCAATCTCATTAGATAGATTTCCTGCTATGGAATCTCTTAAGTAATTGGAAGCTATAGTATGCAAACTGTCAATTGAAAGCCATTTACTGAGATCAGCACTGCTTCCCTGATAAGTTTTTGACATAAACATTCCATTGCTGTGTTTTTTCCAGCCTAAGAGCAGAGCGCTGATGGAAATAATGAAGAAAAATGCAAAAAGTAAAGCACCGCAGCTTCGATGAATTTTTCTGATTGTTCTCAGAAATTTTGCCTGTTTTTGCCTATTGGTTTGCTCGGTCATGAATCTTTTCTGAGTGTTATATCTTATTCAACTGGATAGTTAAAGCAAGAAATAAATAATCAATTCCTATGGCAAAGATAATAATAAATAATAAAGCCTTCTAGCTGGGGATTTAAGCAAGAAATTTTATAGTTTCCTGAATGAGCTCTTTGCTATGTTCTGGCAATGCTTCATTTTCAGGGAAGGGATGTTTACCGCCAAAAACATGATCGGCCCCTGCGATTATTTTCAATCGGGGATTGAGTGCATGTCTTCTTAGATATTCGGCAGTGCTTATTCCAATCGCAGCATCATTTGAGCCATGAATGATCAAAAGTGGTTTGTATAATGTTGAAATTGCTTTTTTTACCGAAAACTTATCCTTGTTTGTTATAAAGTCTTCATACAATTGATAATACAAGGGCATTTCCTGGCCTGTTCGGGCATTTTTACTGTAAATAACAGCCTCCTTTTGCCATTTATCCAATTGCGATTTATCCAACCAGGTATAGTCCAATTCATGCAC
>CANETR010000364.1 GCA_947441325.1 Saprospiraceae bacterium | reverse complement strand
ATTAAATTTTTATTTGTTTTCAGTTGATGTTGTTTTTCCAATTGTGTGATACAAAGGTAGGCCGCCTAAAAGCTGATTTTGATGAGCGCAAGCAGACTTGGGGCTGAGGGTAGTCAATTATGAAGATGACCTGCGTCATGAATGAAATTTTCTGATAATTCAGAAGAAAGAAGCTTTTGGAAAAAAATCAGAAGCATTTTGGGCTGAGACATCGATTATAACTGAATTTGTTTTGTCAGGCAGGCATTGTGGCATAGGAAAGAATTCAGAAAAATTCAATCCAGAAGATTCAGCATTTATAGATTTATTTTATTTGAGGACTTTCAGCAAATAATTATTTTTGCAGACTAAGTAAATCAACCTTGTATTTTAGATTTTCCCAAAACCGCGCTTAAAATGAAAACAATAGCACTATTCATACTTTTATTAAGTATTATCTCCTGCAATAACCCACAAGAAAAAGCCACTGAAAAGGAAATAAAGGATGAATTTGTTGCTCCTAAGAATCCATTTAGTAAAGATATCGAAGACAGTTTGGAAAGTGATACAAGCGGAAGAGAACAAAAAGCCCAAAAACCAGGCATGAGCGCCCCGAAACTTGAATTTGCGAAAAAAGAAATCAGCCTCGACTCTATGCTTGCCGGAAAGAGTATTACAAAAGAGATCAGTTTTACAAACAGCGGTGAAATGCCGCTCGAAATCGTAAAAGTAAGCAGCAGCCGAAAGGCTGATATGCAATGGTCTAAGCTTTTGATAGCTGCAAGTGAGCAAAGCACTATAATATATAAGCTAAAAGTACCAGATAAAAAGGGCAGCTTTGTCGATACGGTCTATATCTTAAGTAATGCAGTTGATGAAAAGCTCATTATGAAAGGTACTGTGAAGTAAAACTTTATAAAAGTAGCAATGTCTTTCAGAAGTTTATTCTTGGCTTATTACTGAACGAAAAAGCATTGACCTTGTTATTGTTAAACAAATTATCAATACATATAGGTCGTGCAGCTATCCATCATTTTTCCACATCAGCTCTTTGAGGAGTCTCCTTTGCCATTGAAGCAGACCGAAATCATTTTGATTGAAGAACAGCTGTTTTTTAATCAATACCCCTTTCACAAACAAAAAATTGCCTGGCAAAGGGCATCGATGAAAGCCTATGAAGCAATGCTTCGCGCCAATGGTTTTAATGTCCGTTATATAGATGCCTCAGATGCTAGATCCGATATTAGTGTCTTGCTAAGTCTTTTGGCTGAGCAGTCCTATACAGAGATTCACTACATAGACCCTTGCGATAACTGGTTGAAAAAACGATTAGTTAGTTCCTGTAAAAAAGCAGGCATTGCACTCAGGGAATATATTAGTCCCATGTTTTTGAATAGTGAACCAGAGATAGAGCAATATTTTTCAACGAAAAAAAGGCTATTCCAAACCGATTTCTATGTTGATCAAAGAAAGAAAAGAGCGATTCTCACCGAAAAAGGAAAAGCCATTGGTGGAAAGTGGACCTTTGATGCGGAAAACAGATTGAAATACCCAAAAAACAAAACGGCGCCTTTTATTTCTTTTCCGGAATCGGATGCTTATTGGGAAGAAGCATTGTCATATTGTGAAAATAATTTTTCAGATAATTATGGAGAGCTCTCCAATACGCCATTTTATCCAAATAGTCATGAATCTGCCAAAAAATGGTTAGATGAATTTCTAGAAAACAGACTTTGGGAATTTGGACCATACGAGGATGCTATGGTTGAAAAAGAACTCATATTGCACCACAGTCTTCTCAGTCCTTTACTCAACTGTGGATTGCTTACTCCAGCTTATGTGCTTGAAAAGACATTGGAATATTATGGAAAAAACCCCGATCTGCCGCTCAACTCACTTGAAGGCTTTATCAGGCAAATTATGGGTTGGAGAGAATTTATCAGGGCAGTATACAGCTTGAAAGGCAGTTATGAAAGAAGTAAAAATTATTGGGGCTTCAAGCGTAAAATCCCTAAATCATTTTACGATGGTAGTACCGGAATAGAGCCTTTGGATAAAGTAATTCGAAAGATACTAAATACTGGCTATTGTCATCATATAGAGCGGCTTATGGTCCTGGGCAATTTTATGCTCTTGTGCGAATTCGACCCCGATGAAGTGTACCGCTGGTTTATGGAACTTTTTATAGATGCTTATGATTGGGTGATGGTGCCCAATGTGTATGGTATGAGTCAGTTTGCCGATGGTGGACTAATGGCAACTAAGCCCTATATAAGCGGAAGCAGCTACCTGATGAAGATGAGCGATTTCAAAAAAGGGGACTGGCAGGAAATTTGGGATGCACTTTTTTGGCGTTTTATGCATGTGCATCGTGATTTTTTTCTTCAGAATCCACGATTGGGTATGTTGGTGCACAGCTTTGATAAAATGTCGGAGGAAAAAAAGGCAGCGCATTTGAGTAGGGCAGAGTCCTACTTAAGTAGTTTATAATGCTGCAATTTATTTCTTTTACCTTTTAATTGATAGTATTAAATGTAGAAGCAAGATTATTGAGACAAGTCGGCCCAGTTGAGCTGGCATGCCTTAAATAAATCATTCGGATCGCAATAGAAAAGCAGACCTTTTGCACCTGCATTTACATAAATTTTATCGTGGTTTTTAGCGCTTAGGTCCAAATAAACCGGAAAAACTTTTTTAGTCCCAACAGGAGAACAGCCACCCCTGATATATCCTGTAACCGCTTGCAATTGATTCGGGGCAAGCATTTCTACTTTTTTATTTCCGCTGGCTGTTGCAGTTTTTTTTAAGGAAAGCTGACAATCTCCGGCAATGATAGCCATGATTGTACCACTATTATCTCCGTTCAGCACCAGTGTTTTATATATGCTTTCTAAGGCAATATTATTGTCGGCTGCTATTTTAGCAACATCCAGATTTTCACTGTCATATTTATATTCAAGGGTATCGTAAATAATTTTGTGCTGGTCCAAAATTCTCAAGGCATTTGTTTTTTTCATTTTCTTTTTTTGCAAATTTACTAAATAGTTGGGAGCCGTTTGATTAGATTTTTGGCTTAATCGTTTTTTTTAAGCATAAATAATCATAATTTCACATGGGGGTTAGGATAGGGATTTGTCATCATTTGGACAGAAATTTGAAAGATCATAAACACTAAATTTTAAACATACTATTATGGTACTGATAATTGTGACATTGGGCATATTGGCCTTTGGAATCGCCCTTGGCTTTCTTTACAGCTACCTTATTATGTACACTAAGGTGTTTGACAGGTTTAAAATTAGGGAACAGCAATTGGAGATGCCACTTTCCAGAGCAGAATTCTACAAAAGGATTCCGCTTATTTCCTTCAATCTTGTAACGCTTTTTCTTATTTCAGGTGTCGGCTTATGGTTCGGTGCTTCCTTATTTAATATGCAATGGACAGGTGTAGGCATCTTTGTACTGCATTTTTTGGCGATTCTTTTTATTGATGACCTGATGTTTTACTTCATTCACCGTTCGCTGCACGATGTAAAATTTCTTCATCAGAAAGTTCATAGTATTCATCATCAGGCCAGTCAGCCTTT
>CANETR010000363.1 GCA_947441325.1 Saprospiraceae bacterium | reverse complement strand
TCTGTAATATTAAATGGATTCGGATCTGGCGGGACCTTAAGTTGGTTCAATGTTGCCAGCGGAGGAACTGCATTGGGCAGCGGATCTAACTTTAATGCTGGTGCTTTAGCAGATGGTAATTACACTTTCTATGTCTCAGAAAATAATGGCAGCTGTTCTTCGCTCCGCACTCCGGTGGCAGTGCAAGTGAATGCAGCTCCTGCTGCTCCAAGCACAAGCGGAGCAACAATTTGCTCGGGGACAACTGCTGCCCTAAGTGCTACGGGTTCGGGTGCTATACAGTGGTATTCCGATGTCGCACTTACTAATTTACTTTCAACAGGCAGTACTTTCAATACTCCTGCATTAACAACCAATACAACTTATCAGGTTGTTGCATCAAGCGCTGCAGGCTGTTTGAGTACGGCAACACCTGTAACTGTAAATATAACAGCCCTTCCTGCTGCACCTCTAGGAACTGGAGCTTCAGTTTGTGCAGGAAATACAGCCACACTAACAGCAGCGGCTGGTTCAGGAACATTAACTTGGTTTGCCGATCCAAGTGGCTCTGTCTCTGTTGGTACAGGCGCAAGCTTTACAACGCCAGTTTTAAATCAAACAACAGCCTACTATATTCGAGAAACAGCATTGGGTTGTCAAAGCCCGCTTACACAGGTAACGGCAACAGTTAATACATTGCCGTCTGCTCCAGCTGGAACAGCTTCAGCTGTTTGTGCAGGATCATCTGTAATATTAAATGGATTCGGATCGGGCGGGACCTTGAGTTGGTTCAATGTTGCCAACGGAGGAACTGCATTGGGCAGTGGAACTAATTTCAATGCCGGTGCTTTGGCAGCGGGTACTTACACTTTCTATGTTGAAGAAAATAATGGCAACTGTTCATCTGCTCGTACTCCGGTTGCAGTTACTGTAAATGCTGCTCCTGCTGCACCTACTGCTCAAAATGATGGCCCTGCCTGCGAAGGTGATGATGTTTTTCTTCAGGCATCAAATGTTGCTGGAGCTTCTTACAGTTGGTCAGGTCCTAATGGCTTCAGTTCAAATCTGCAGACGCTTATGATCTTATCATCAACTGGAGCCGATGCAGGAGTATATACAGTTTCTGCCATTGTTAATGGTTGTGCTTCCGCTGCATCCTCTACAACAGTTACAGTGAATCCTCTTCCACAGATAAGCGGAACAATTAGCAATAACGGACCACTTTGTGAGGGTGAGGCATTGACACTTACAGCAGCTGTAGTAGCGGGTGTAACTTATGAATGGACAGGACCTAACGGGTTTAGTTCAAACCAGACTACAGCAACAATCAGTAATGTAAACGAATTTGATCAGCAAGGTTTCTATACTTTAATAGTCACAGATGCAAACGGTTGTAGTTCTTTGCCATTATCTACTCTGGTCGAAATTACTTCACTTCCTCAGGCTGGAATGGCAATCAGCAATGGGCCACTCTGTACAGGTTCTACCCTTAATCTGAGTGTTGCCGAAGTTTTTGGAGCCAATTATAGCTGGTCGGGACCTAATGGCTTTACATCAACAGATAGAACACCATCTATTCAAGCAGTTTCAGCTGCCGATGCCGGTCTTTATTCGGTAACAGTAAGCCGTAATAATTGCCAGACAGAATTGGATGTAAATGTAGTGATTGATACAATCCCCAACATCACTGTTATTGCCGATACAACAATTCAATCATCAGATGAATTGATGCTTTATGCAGCGGGTGGTATTATTTATCAATGGTCACCAGCCACTTATCTTTCAAGTCCTTTCTCACCAACAACAATTTTTGCTGGAGCCCCTGCAGGAACATATACTTTAACAGTATTTATCCAGGATGCAAAGGTCTGTTCGGCCGAAGAGCAGGTAAATATTACTGTTGAGGCATCGGACGAAATTGTAGTAACAGATTTGTTCACGCCTAACGGTGACGGAGTGAATGAAACTTGGGTAATAGAGTTTTTGGATAATGTAGGTCCTTATACCCTACAGGTCTTTACTCGTGGCGGACTCGAGGTATTAAATTCTCAAAACTATAGCAATGATTGGGATGGAACACATTACAAATCAGGAAAAAAATTACCTGATGGGACTTATTATTACATCATAAGAACCGACAATAATGAATATACAGGAGCTGTAACCATTAAACGCTAATCTTTACAGAACTTTTTTCCATCTACAATACAATTCTAAATATATGAAACTATTACATAAATTATTACTGACATCAGCTTTGGGAGCTTCAATTTCTTTGAATGCACAACAGCTGCCGGTTATCAGTCAATACCTCTATAATCCATACCTGTACAATCCAGCTCGAACTGGAGATAATGGGATGGGCTCCATTAACTTAAATTTTAAAAGGCAATGGACTGCTATGCCTTATGCCCCAGTTACCGGTATGTTAAGTATGGAAACACCTATTTATAACAATGATATGGGAATTGGCGCAATGCTTTATTCCGATAGAACACATATTATAAGTAGGATAGGGGGTATGGGCACCTACGCTTACCACATTCCTTTCAGTAAAGATTATATTCATAAATTATCTGCCGGTATTTCGTTGGGTTTTATCCATCAGAGTTTTGATTTCGAAGCTGCAACTGTTGAAAACCCTAATGATGCGCAACTTTTGGCTTCCACTGCCAGAGGTACCTCTTTTGACTTTAGCATGGGCTTAAATTACCGTTGGAAAGATTTAAATGTTGGCTTATCAATGCTTCAGGGTTTGAACAATCAGATTCGATTTCTATCGGCTTTTGGCCAGGAGGTTAAGTACATAAATACACGCCATTTTATGGCAAATGTGAGCTATGACTTTAATTTTGGTGCTCAAAAGGAGTGGCTTGTTCGACCTGTATTGTTGACAAGAATAGTACCTGGATTGCCATTGCAGGTTGAGCTAAGTGCGGTAGGAAATTGGAAAAAATTGCTTTGGGCTAGCTTTGGTTACAGATCAAGTAATTGGCAGACAGCAACCTCAGCGCTTACCTCTTCATTGGGAGTAGAGCTCAAAAACAGCATTTTTATCGCATACAATTTCGAAATTACGCCAAGTGCTAACCTATTAAGTGCATTGGGAACGCAGCACGAATTTATGATGGCTTATCGATTTGGGAAAAACGATAAAAAAGACAAGGAAATGCTTAGCATGCGTGAAGAAATTGAAAAATTGAAAGAGAATGACCGATTACTGATGGATCGCATGGATAAAACAAATTCAGTGCTTGATACCTTATTGATTAACAATAAGCGAATTGAAGATGATAATAAAAAAATGAATGATAAGCTGGGCGATGTTGAAAAGACGATTAAAGATGGAAATCAGGCCAATGACGCCGTTCGTAAAAAAATGCAAGATCAGCAGGATTTGTTAGACGCTCAACAAAAAGCAATTGATAAAAATACCAGAGACATCGAAGAATTGAGAGAAACTATTAAGAAAGAACCAATGAAGTATAAGAAAATTGGCGAAATAGCTTTTGGAAATAATGCTGCAGATTTGAGTGCAATTGAAAAATCTAAGTTAGATGCCCTCAAACCATCACTTAACTCAAATTCT
>CANETR010000362.1 GCA_947441325.1 Saprospiraceae bacterium | reverse complement strand
TTCTTTGTCAATTCGTGGAAATTTACTGTAAAGCCCTTCTATGAAACCGAGAGAACATAACTTTGATAAATTTTGATAGCCTGTTTGGTTTTTGGCCAGCAGGAGCTGATGATATCTTTTATCATGTTCATTTTTGGCTTTCGAAAAGGATTTGATATGACGATTCTCTACCAGATAAAACTCGCATCCTACAATAGGTTTCAAGTTATTTTTTTCTGCTTCTGCTACAAATTTAAAGGCTCCGAACATATTGCCATGATCTGTCAGCGCAACGCCTTTCATACCATCGGCAGCAGCTTTTTTCATCATATCCGATATCGACGAGGCACCATCCAATAAAGAAAACTGTGTATGGCAATGTAGATGAACAAAATCCTGCATTTTATCAGATTTTTAAAGAGCAGATGAAAAAAAATAATCTAAGGGCTTTTTCTGGTTTTCCAAAAATACAACTTTTGCCACGCATTCGCAAGTCTAATTTTGCAGACATGCAAAAAAAGATTACTTTTATACTCGAAATACAAATACATCACTCAATTTTCAATTCGAACAAATGTCAGTCAAAAAAAATATCAATTGGCTCATTGAGGAATTTACCTCAATCGACTTAGTGCCATCTATTAAACAAAGCAGGGTTAAAAGCTCTAAAACACATTCTGAAATTTTAGAAGATGGTAATAAATTCAATTTTAAATCTTCTTTGACAGAAAATGACGCCCAAGGAAGACCATCTGTACTTAAAAATTTTAATCCTAAAGGTCAACTGACAGAGGAGTACAAATACAGCTACGCTGAAGGGATTCAAAAAATTGAACTTTTCGAAAGCGGTAAAAAAACTTGTATCTGGACATACGAATACGATCAGGAGCAAAAACTTATCAAAAGTGATTACGCAGAAACAGCTGATAACTCTCATGACCTCGACTCTTATACCTATGACAAAGAAGGCAGACTTGTTAAAATTCTAATGGATTCCTACCCCGAAGAAGTGGATGATGAAGAACCCCCTACGGGTTATGACCTGGAATGGGATGGAGATAAATTATTGTCAGTTTCTGAAATTTACGGAGAAGAAGAGGAAGCAAGAATTGTTTTTGAATACGATTCAAAAGGAATGGTTGCATCAGTAAAAAAATACATTTATCTTTTGGATGATGACGATGAAGAAGTGGAGGAACTCATTGACGAACAATTTCCTAAATTTGACGAGAAAGGCAGGCTGGTTGAAAATGCTATCAGCTACCATAGCTCCAATTCAAAACTTGTTATTGAATATGCCTATGAAGGCAAAAGCGAGCATGCTACCTACACCAAACACAAAGACTATGAAAATGGACAGCTGATAAGAAGTGTAGAGTTTTTTGAAGATGAATCGGGACATTTACTGAAGTCTGTGGAACATTTCCATCAGGCCAAGGCTGTAAAAACCGATGTGTTTACTTACGAAACATTTTAATTGAAATAAGATTTTAAAATTTAGGGGAAACAAAAACTTGTTTCCCCTTGTTTTGTCTAAAAATTTATGTTCACAGGAATAATTGAAACAATTGGCACTGTCTGTCAAATCAGGCAGGAAGGCAGCAATAAACATTTTCAGATTTCATCGACGCTAAGCACTGAGCTTAAAGTAGATCAAAGCTTGTCGCACAATGGAGTTTGTCTAACTGTCACTGCAATTGAAAATGACAAATACTGGGTCACTGCTGTGGATGAAACCCTCAATAGAAGCAATCTTGGTGAATTAAACATTGGCGATGCCGTCAATCTCGAAAGAGCGATGCATTATAATGGCCGTTTGGATGGGCATATTGTTCAGGGACATGTCGATATCAAAGGCCTTTGTACAAAAGTCCTTGAAATGAATGGCAGTTGGGAATTTTATTTCGAGTACCAGCCTAATCCAGAACATCTATTGGTGGACAAAGGCAGTATTTGCATCAATGGTGTCAGCCTGACGGTGGTAAACCCGACCCTCAATTCTTTTAATGTGGCAATCATTCCATACACTTACGAACACACTACTTTTAAAGATTTAAAAGCAGGTATGACTGTGAATTTGGAGTTCGATGTGTTGGGGAAATATATTGCGAGGTATGCAATGCTATATTCGGGTAAACTTTAATGTGCTTTATAGTTAAAATTACCACTGCAGGGGTTGAAACCACCTGCTCCAATAGGTACAGTAAAATCTGAGGCTGAAACCTTAAGATTTTTTTTACTAAGACAATCCGTCTGTTTTTTACACAGTAAATTACCAGTATTTTGAAAATAAAAATCAGCGAAATCCGATAGCTATCGGATCTGTATTGTCGATTGTATCCGTGGTTAAAAATAAATGATAGATGAATTGTGAAAAAACATTCTTGTGAGACCGATGCTTTAGCTTCGGTATTGTCAGGGTATTATTTTACATTATTCGTGGGTTGAAACCCACGCCTCATTTGCTAAGGAAAAATCTGAGGTTAAAACCATCAGATTTTTTTTATTATTATTTGGTTTCTGTGCTATGTACTCCTTGTGGTTAAAATTACCACTGCAGGGGTTGAAACCACCTGCTCCAATTGGCACAGTAAAATCTGAGGCTGAAGCCATCATATTTTTTGCTTTGTGTCACTCTGTGTAATTCTCTCTGTACTTTGTGGTTAATATTTTTTTCCACAAAGCTAGTTTTTCTTAGTCAGCATATTTTTCAATTCCGCTAGTTCCTCTTTTGTCAAATCTCTCCAGGCGCCGACTTTCAGCCCATCAAGCCTGATGTTCATGATCCTGATTCTTTTGAGTGTCATTACCTGGTAATCGAGGTATTCGCACATGCGCCTGATCTGGCGGTTCAATCCCTGCGTGAGGATAATTCTAAAGGCATTGGGGCCTGTTTTTTCTACAAAACAAGGATTGGTAACAGTACCAAGAATGGGAATTCCAGCCGACATTCTTTTGATAAACCTAGCATCGACAGGCTTGTCAACGGTCACAATATATTCCTTTTCGTGATTGTTTTCGGCGCGAAGAATCTCATTGACAATATCGCCATCATTGGTAAGAAAAATGAGTCCGGTAGAGGCCTTGTCCAATCGCCCGATAGGAAAAATACGTTCCTTATGCCCTACAAAATCGATGATGTTGTCCTTATCGGATCTATCAGTGGTGGAGGTGATGCCTGCAGGTTTGTTCAAGGCAATAAAAACTGATTTAGGTTTCGATTTCAGCGGTTTTCCATCAATTGTCACCAGGTCATTTTCAAACACCCGATTACCTTTGGCCGCTGTTTTTCCGTTGATTTTTATTCTGCCGGCTTCAATCCAACGATCGGCTTCTCTGCGTGAACAGATACCTGTTTCGCTGATATATTTGTTGAGGCTGACAGAATCGTCATTCACTGTTTTAAAATTTTCGGGATTTATTCCTTTATTTCAGCAATAGGTGCAGGCTTTTTCTCTGCCCACAATCTCAGCAACAAGGTTTCGATGAGCAAGAAAAGCAGGACAAAAATAAGACAGTATTTCCAGAGTGGCATTCCTTTTTTCTCTCCTGCAAGAATATTCTTGAAATCGCGGGCATAGGTGCCATCTA
>CANETR010000361.1 GCA_947441325.1 Saprospiraceae bacterium | reverse complement strand
TTTAGAGGATTATGAGTTACCAGAAGTATAAAGATCAGGTAAAATTAATGTTGACGATTTTACTAGGATGCCGCCTCAAAACTCTATCTTTTACCAGTAGGGCCTTTCATTCTGTCTTCAAGGCATTGGTCTAATTGAGGTTTTGTAAATCTAATTATTTGTTTTGCAAGGTTAAATACTTCTGTAGAATATAATTTAGGTTGTCCGTTTAAAATTTCAAAGTTCAGTTCCGCTATTAAAGTTGCTTTTTGAATCTCCAAAGGCATACCGCTATTGTCGAACCCACCTTTAATTTTCGAGTCAACAAATTCTTTGAAACTGGCAAATTTTGAAGTCTCTGTAAGTTGGGGCTTCTCAGAGTAAAAATGATAGTATAGCCAAAGTTCAAAAGACGGATTACTTTGAACCACAAACCATACTTTATGATCTTTATTTTTTTGTTCTATGTATTTTTTTAATGTATTTATTTTATCTCCTTCATTCCATCTGTCGGTGTCAATAATAAACCAAATCTCATCTTCTAATTCTGCTGAAAGAGTATATTTTGGACTCACAGCTTCATTACCCAGAAAAAGCATTTCTGAATTCTCCTTTAATTTGATTGGGTCAGATTTTCCGTTATCATTTGGGATTGGAATTATATCAATGTTTGATGCAAAACCTTGAAAAAATTTAAAGTAGTTTACCTCCTTATCTCCTTCGCAAAATAAGTAAACCTTTTTTGCATTTTTAAAAGAATCAACTTTCTCGTATAGCTTATTTCGACTTAAATACTTCATGGTTTACCAATTTAAGTCTTTTAAATTTCCTAAAAAAGGAATTCCGCCAAATCTGCCTTTTAGATAACCGTTTTCAATATCAATAGTATTATGAATTTTAAAGTCGCTTAATGAGTAAATTTTACTTGAACCGTCTAAATCTTTTTGAGCAAACCAAATCTCATCAGGTCTTAAAATATTTTGGTCAAGTAAGTTCGATTCGTGAGTTGAAAATATAAGTTGTCCTTTAACTTGTTCATCTAATGCAAGTTTTGTAACAATTTCTTTTATTGTAATAGGATGAATACTTCTTTCTATTTCATCAATAACATAAACTTTATCATTATTTATTATTTCTTGAAATGCAGGAATATAATCTATAAGTCTTTTAGTTCCATCTGATTCTTGCCCAATATTAAACTCAATATTTTTTCCTTCAGAATTTGTGTGTTGAGTAATTATTCGTTTTGCAATTATCTCATCATTTTCATAAACCATTGCCACTTCTTCTCCTGTATCGCTATGGGTAAGTATTGACAATTTATTGGGCTCGGTCTTGATTGCATCAATCATTCGTTTTCTTAGTTTCAAATCTTCTTTCCCAAAAAATTCTTCAAATTTCTGTTTTTTAATTTCTATTTTAGAAATACCAGTATTTAAACTTGGAATAAACTTGTTTGCAAAATCCATTATCGATGTGTCATTATCTAAAATGTGTGCAATACCATCAGGTTTTGGGTCTGGTTTAATAATTACTAATGTTTCATCAAACCAATTATATGCTGTCTTAATTGGTTTAAAATCTTCCGGGTATTTTTTACTTAAGAAGGTAATTAAAAGCTCATTCGGCTGAACTAACTTTTCTGCAAGAACTTCTGCAAATAATTTTTCCTTATCGGATTTATAATAGTCCTTATAGAATTTAATACTTTGAATGTCGTTATTTATATTCCTATCAAAAATTAATTCGTCATTATTTTTATAGCTATGTGCTAAATATTCATTTAGAATTTTACCTTCATCAAATGTGATTGTATAGAAATATGCGTTATTGTTAGCAATAAACTCAGCGCCAATAGAAATGGGCAATTTTGAATTTTCTTCATCTAACTTGAATTTCAAATCTTCAATATCAGAAGGAAGTTTGCCTTCTTCTACCATTGTTTCTAAAAGAGAGATTGTTTTAATTAAATTTGATTTACCTGAGCCATTAGCGCCATAAATCGCACTAAATCTTAAAAACTCAAAATCGCCAATAGTCACTTTGTGGTGCTGTAATCTCTGTGTTTTATTCGGGAACAGATTAAATTCTGTTTCATCTTTAAATGAGAATATATTCTTAGCAACAAATCTAATTAGCATTGTCTTTTATTTTAACGTGAAAACCCCACGCTAAATTAGTCTTTATTTTAATAAATGAACAGAAAATGTTAATTTTAAACCTTTTTTCGTGAAATGTTAACGTTTTATGATTCTATAAGGATAGGTTGCAAGCTTGCTGGTAACTTGTTTATTATTTGCTCCTTTATTGTGGATAAAGTCAAATTACTTTAGGAAAAGATTTTTGATTCAAATAGAATATCTTTATCAAAAGAAATCAAATATCAATTAAGATTTAAAGGAATGGGCTTACATATAGATGAAATAATTTCGCAGTTGCTTGACTTGGCTAAAAAGCACAAAGCTACCGGAGATAATATAGATGACTTCATAGATTCCGAACTTATAGAATTAGAAGCGGAGCATATTATCATTGATTATTGTGAGAATAAAGGTCTCTTGGTGAATGGCTTCCCAACAGAAAAAAAGCAATGGCCGGAGGAAGATTTGGAGGAGGACTATTTCTGTCGGGAACGATACCAATTATATCTGGATACCCTTGCAACCCAGCACGAAGATGTGGCAGAATTGATGTGGGCCTATGTTAACAGCTTTTGGGAAAATCAATTTGAAGGCAAAGACGAATATTTACAAAGCATAAAGTACAATTTGGATTCAGGTGATTTTTATGACCTAACTATTTAAACTATGGAAAAACAATTTAAAAAAGGCTTTTTCGAATTCATCGCAGCAGCCGATGCTGAAAAAGTATATTCCCAAACCATTGAGTGGATATTTTCTGAAAGTTAAAGAACCCATATATAGAGCATTGCTGGATAGACGGCCCATAATTAGTGACCTTACCGTTGATGGAACAATGTTATATAATTTCAATTCTCAAAAAATAGATACCATTGAACTTATTCAATACGATAACGGCAATAAGAAAGTGATTCAGTTAGATTTGCCGAGTTTGGATAAAAATGAATCAAAAATATAGGAAAAATATCTATCTGTTCACGTTGAGCTTTTGAATATCGTTGGAGTTTCTCATTCCGTAAACCAGAAAAATAGTTAAAACAAGTTAGCATTTACCTGTAAAAATAGGGGAAGAAAAAAAGGCAGATAGGGGAAATACAATTCTCCTATTATTATTAGAATTATAGGGGAAGGTGTTTTACTTTGGGTAAAATAAATAAATAAATGATGAATGAAGTTTATGCTAGACGCTATTAATCTGTTTAAACTGGGTTTTTTAATGCTGATAATGCTATTCCTTTTAGAGGGAATACAAGCTCAGCAAATATGTAATCGTGCAGTTCAAGTCAGTAGTTCTTGTTACCAGAATCAAACAAATGCTGGAAGTCCAAATGAATTAGATGATTATGATAGTTTTATGGCTTCTGGACCTGAGAAGATATACAAATTAAATATTTCTAGTACTACAAATCTTCAAGTCGGGCTTGAAATTCTTCAAAAGGGTTTAGACCTTGATTTAGTCCTGA